>CAVBPP010000030.1:0-15838 GCA_963597295.1 Paratractidigestivibacter sp.
CGTTGCAGAAGCGCTCGCCGTTGAGGTTCACCTTCAGGTTGGGCTGCTCGCCGAACCAGAACCAACGGCCCGGGGTGCCGTAGCCGGCGGTGGCGTCGGGCTTGCAGCAGGCGCGGTTGAACAGCATGGAGGTGCCGATCGGATCCTTGCGAGCGCCCGCCCACATCATGGCCTTGATGCCGATGCCGGTGGAGGGGTTGCCGCTGCCGTCGCAGGCGATCTTGACGTCCAAGATCTCGGGCTGCATGGCGCGCATCATCTCAAGGTTGGTGGAGTAGCCGCCGGTCGCCATGATGACGCCCTTGCTGGCGTTGACGCGCACGTACTTGTCGGTCAGCTCGTTGCGGGCGATAAGGCCGGTCACGCGGCCGCTCTTGTCCTGCTCGAGCTTGACCAGGCAGTGGCGGAAGCGCCAGTCGACCGTGGTCTTGCTGTCGGCGTAATCCTTGAACAGCTCTTCGATGGTCTTCGACGCGGTGGAGCCGTTCTTCTGCGGGCTGTGGCCCGTGGCGAAGGCGCGGTCTCGCTGGCCCTCGTCGGTGCCGATGCCTGCTTCGAACTCCAGGTGATACTCGCCGGAGGCCTCGATCAGGTTCTTGTACCAGTCGACGTAGGCGCCGGATTCCTTGATCCAAACCTTGACCAGGTCGTAGTTCACGTAGCCGTTGGCGTAGCGAACGACCTCCTCAAGGGCGTCCTTCTCGGTGATCTCGAACTCCGGATGCTCGGCGATGTATTCCTTCTGCATCGTGGAGTTGATGGCACCGATGTCTTCCTTGAAGCGGTAGACGCTCTCCTGGCGCTCGATCACGCAGATCTTCGCGCCTTCCTCGGCCGCGGCGCAAACAGCGGGCATGCCGCCGGTGGCGGCGCCGACCACGACAATCTCGGTGTCGATGGTCTCCGAGATCTCGCTTTCGGCGATCGTGGGGGCTTCGCCCAGCCAGCTGGGGTTCTCGGTGGAGAACCCAGTGTTGTTCTTGATGTAGCCGGTGCTGGTGGCGGTGTCGGTGTCGACGACCGTCACGGCTTCGGCGTTCTCAGCAAGAAGCGTGGCCGAGATGCCGGCGCCCGTAGCTGCACCTGCAGCTGCCATGGCACCGAAGCCCTTCAGGAACGAACGCCTGGAAAGTCCAGTGTTAGTTTCCATACGGAACCTCTCTCTTTCTCTTCCTCTCCTTTGCGCCCGGCCAATCCGAGCGCATAACAGTGGCCAGTTTAGGCGCGCGCGTGGGGTAAATCTATTACCCTAGGATGGTTATATTCGCGTTTTCGCTGGTCAAATGCTTACCACGTTGGGGTAGTCATGGTGGTGCCCTGCCTTTGAATAGATGCTACAATTGCGCAATGCTCAAAACGCTAAGAGACATACTCACACCTGCGTTCTTCCGGTCGTTTTTCGGTCTGTTATGCGTGCTGCTGACGACGTCGTTCATGAACATCACGGTGTTTCGTCTGTTCGACGGAATATGGTCGGGTGCGCGTGAGTTCACCATCGGCGTCGGGCTGGTGGCCTTCCTCGCTTGCGGGTTGGTTTCTCTGTTCAAGCCCCGCTTCCTTGAGGCGCGCGCTATCAACTTCGTTGCGTTCGGCTTGCTGGTCGTCGCCGCGGCTTTGCTTCCCATCGCATTGGCGTGGGGGAATCTGCCGCTGTTGCTGGTTGGCATTTGCTGCTGGGGCGTCGGCCGCGGATGGAGCACACTCACCACCGGCATGGCGGCCTCGCGCCTAAGCGAAACGCAGGCCGGCATCTGCATCACGGCGGCGTTTTTCGCGAAGGGCCTGATTTCCGTGGCGGCTTGGTATGTCCCGGCGATCGTGAGTTTGGCGTTGTTCTTCGTGCTGCCGGCCGTTGCCCTGGCCCTTGCGGTCGGGCCGGCACAGACGGTTCTTTCGGCCGCCGCTAAGGCCGAGCCCCCGCTTGACCTGGTGGTGACGCAGCCGAACACCTTCTTGCCCTTGGGAAGCGCCGTGTTCGTGTGCCTTTTCCTGTTCCGCCTGGTGTTCGGATTCTCGCTGCGCTTCGGCGAAACATCCGGCACGCCGCTTATGGATTCGTGGTCGGTAGCCGTCGTTTTGATATTCGCGGTCTACATGCTCATATCGCGTAAGAGCCTTCCCGCCGACATGCTGATCTGCTGGTCGACGCTTTTGGTCATTGCCGGGTTCTACGTTGTCGCGACTGCCGGAAGCTCGAACGCCATCGTGGGTGTGACGTTGCTTTCTGCAGGTAGCGTGCTTATCGATATCATCACCTGGCTGCTTTTGGTGGCCATCGCGCGGCGCAATTGCTATGGCGCCGTGGCAACCTTCGCCTGGGGACACAGCGTCATGTCGCTAGGGTCCATCGTCGGCGCTCAGCTGGCGCTGTATTCGAACAATGTCGTGGCTGACGGCGATGCGAGCTTTGCGGCGTTGAGCGGCGCGTTCATCATCGGCTTCGCCGCATATGCCCTGTTCGTCTTGCGCAAGGTGAGTTTTAACGAAATCATCAACAACCTGACCGAGGCCGTCGTTGAGAACCCGGCTGCGAAGCTGGATGTTGCCGCCCCTGGCGAAGAGGATGCCGGCAACGACGAGCGTCTGACGTTTTTGGGTCGTTGCGATTCGATTGCCGAGCAATACGGCCTGACCAAGCGCGAGCGCGAGGTCATGGAGATGCTAGCGCGCGGGCGAAACCGCGCATATATAGAAGAGAAGCTGGTGATTTCGCGCAACACCGTGAACGCCCACGTCAAGCACGTGTACGCGAAGCTGGGCATTCATTCGCATCAGGACTTGCTGGACATGGTCGACCAGGCCGGCAGCGAGGCGGCTGGGCGAGATGCGGCGGTGGCGGGCTGAGCCGCAGCTTACGGCTCGGTAGAGCACGCCGTCGGGTGCGTTCCGCAACTTGACCGCGACCCGCAGCAGCCTGAGCTATCCCGCCGAATCCGCACGTCGGGAAATTCGCGCCCGCGCTTGCAGCTGCGGTTTGTTGGCGTACAATAACACCCATGAACAACGCCTTCGACATACCGACCCGCATAGCCGCGCGCAAAGCGTTGGCTGGTCGATGGCTCTAGCTTCAAGTTCCGCACCGCGGGTTTGAAGCGCTTTTGAATTTCCGAATCTCGAAGCCCGCGCCCCGTATGCACTTCGCGAGCTTGAAGCGTCACAAAGAACCTTCCACCCATCGAAATTCGAAAGCGAGAATCCCATGCAACTTACCGACGAGCAATTCGCCCTTATCAAAGAGCAGTTCAAAACGCTGAAGGAGCGCTCCCCGTTCTACGCGCGCAAATTCGACGGCATTGACCTGTCTGACGTGCAGACGCAGGAAGACTTCGAGAAGCTGCCGTTTTCGGAAAAGGCCGACCTGCGCGAGGTGTACCCGCTGGGCCTGCAGGCCGTTCCCGATGAGGAAGTCGTGCGCATCCATAGCTCTTCGGGCACGACGGGCACTCCGGTTGTGATCCCCTACACGCAGCAGGACGTCATCGATTGGGCCACGCAGTTCGCGCGCTGCTACGAGACGGCGGGCATCACGAACAAGGACCGCATCCAGATCACGCCTGGCTATGGCCTGTGGACTGCGGGCATCGGGTTCCAGCTGGGCTGCGAGCGCTTGGGCGCCATGGCCATCCCGATGGGTCCCGGCAACACCGAAAAGCAGCTGAAGATGATGCAGGACCTGCACAGCACCGTCATCACCGGCACGTCCAGCTACGCGCTGCTTCTGGCCGAGGAAATTTCCAAGCGCGGCCTGCGCGACAAGCTTGACCTGCGCAAGGGCGTCATCGGCTCCGAGCGCTGGGGCGAGAAGATGCGCAACCGCATTGCTGACGAGATGGGTATCGAGATTTTCGACATTTACGGCTTGACCGAGGTGTACGGCCCGGGCATCGGCATTTCGTGCAAGGCCCACAACGGCATGCATATTTGGGAAGACTACGTGTATGCGGAAATCGTCGACCCGAAGACGGGCGAAGTGCTGCCCGACGGCGAGGTTGGCGAGCTGGTGCTGACCACGCTGCGCAAGCAGGGCGCGCCGCTGATTCGCTACCGCACGCACGACCTGACGCGCATCATCCCCGGCGACTGCACGTGCGAGTTCGGCTGCCACCATCCGCGCATCGATATTCTGACCGGCCGCACCGACGACATGATCAAGGTGAAGGGCTGCAACATGTTCCCCGCGCAGATTGAGGAAGTGCTGCAGTTCACCGACGGCGCGTCGAGCGAGTATCAGGTGATGATCGAGGCCGTGAATGGTCGCGACGTGCTGACCGTGCTGTTCGAGACCGCCCTTGAGGGCGAGGCGCGCGAACACTGCGAGCAGCAGCTGGCCGCCATCTTCAAGGCGAAGATCGGCTGCACCCCCGAGGCGAAGGGCGTGCCCCTGGGCGAGCTGCCAAGAAGCGAAAAGAAGACGAAGCGAATCTTCGATAGCCGATACTAGTAGGTTCCGTCGGCTTGACAGCCGACGGAATGAGTCGACGCTGCGGGGCGCTCTGGCACGCCGTCTTCGACCTCAGCTGCGCGAGCATGGCCCAAAGGCCAATGCTCGCTTGCTTCGGCCGAATACGACGCACCAGAGCGCCCCTCGCTGACTTTTGTTGGACCCGTATGGGCAATTTGCCGGCTTCGCCGGCAATGGGAAGCGTCAGCTCGCGCATTTTTTTTGGGAGCCCGAAGAGCGAGACCCCTTTCTGGGCGCTGCGCGATCAGAGCGGTTTGCTGGCCTTTTTTTTCTAGATAGTGTCGCGCTTCGCGCTCTCAATTACGGGTTGAGCTTTCGCTCAACCCCACGAATCTTGCTGTGGCGTTAATTGACTCAACGACAATTTGTAGGCGCGAAGCGCTAGCTCGCGCAGCATTAGGCAGCTGCGAAGCGGCATCGCGCTTTTCTTGGCTAAAAAAGAAAGCGCCCCGCGGGTGAAGGACCGCGGGGCTCACAAGGAGGGGATTGGTCGGCGGAAAAGGGAGGGGCCGTCGACCGATGTAGTGTTGGGGTTCGTGCACAGCCAGCTTCGGGGAAGGCTTTAACGACGCTACATCTTCGTCAGAGAACAGCTTGCGAGGTGGATGCGAGAGGTGATGAGGAGGTAACTCGCATCTCGTTCGTCGCAAACAAGGGTTTGTTCGTTTGACTGTCTGTATAGTACCGAGCTGCTTATCGCTTGAAAACTCACAATTAAAGGAATATGGGTAAAAACAAGCTAATATCACCTTAAAAGTATGATGCGATTTGCTAAAAGAGACAGATTACACTTCCACAAATACTTAAAAGTGAGGAAATCGAAGCATGTATCACCTATCTCAGGTGACCGAAAATTCCTTGAACTTTGACGAAAATGTGAAGGCGAGCGCCGCTATCGTGTGCTAGAGTGAGCGCCATGAGGACAGCCAACGGACATACCGCAGCCGAAGATCGCAGCTTGCTTCAGGTGCAGCTTGCAGCGCTTTTGCGCGCAACGGCTTTGCGTTCCGCTGAGATTCAGTCCGTCTTCGTCGTCGATGCTCCGGCCACTCGCGTAGCCTCTAAATCGGCTTATCCCACTTATTATTCCTATCGATATCTGTAGCACACGGGGCTTTGCCGCTGTGCTGTAGGTCGACGCATGTGCGCCGACCCATGCCAGCGAATGTAAGGCAAGCGTCGTGTGCGCCTTCATCTGTTCGATGAGGCAGCCCCTTCGTGCGTTCTTGCGGATTCTTGCTTGACCGCATGCCGTCGCTAATCCGGTACGGAGTTGGAGGTTGCGGCTGCTTTTTTGGTTTGCGGTTTCCTTTTCGCTCTTGGTTGCGCCGCCGGTCAGCAATCGCCGCCGTCCCCGCAGCCCGTGCCGCCGCTGACTGGCATTGCCGCCGGCCCCGGAACCTGCATCGCCGCCGATCTGGACATTGCCTCAAAACGAACAACTTCCCTGACCTAAACTTTATCGATCGCAAAGGAACGATCATGATCGCAAAGATCTGCATGTTGTTGATATTCGTCGGCGTCGCCGTTGGGGTTGGGTTGTACTGCAAGCGTACAACATCCTCGGTCGACGGGTTTGTGCTTGGCGGGCGAAATGTTGGCCCGTGGATGAGCGCGTTCGCGTACGGGACCAGCTACTTCTCCGCCGTGGTATTCGTTGGCTACGCGGGGCAATTCGGCTGGAAATACGGCATCGCCGCAGTTTGGGCCGGTATCGGCAACGCTATTTTGGGCAGCTTGCTTGCCTGGTGGGTGCTCGGGCCGCGCACGCGCGAGATGACGCACCGCATCGGCGCCACCACAATGCCTGAGTTCTTCGGCAAGCGCTTCCAATCGAAGGGGCTGCGCATCGCGTCGGCGGCCATCATCTTCGTGTTCCTGATTCCCTACACGGCAAGTGTCTACAACGGCCTGTCGCGGCTGTTCGGCATGGCGTTCGGGCTTCCTTACGAGTGGTGCGTCGTCGGCATGGCGGTTATCACCTGCGCATACGTTGTGCTCGGCGGCTACATGGCCACGGTGATGAACGACTTTCTGCAGGGCATCGTCATGCTGTTCGGCATCGTGGCCGTCATCTGCGCGGTTATTCTGAACAACGGCGGCTTCTCCGAGGCCATCACCACGCTCTCGCAGATTCCGGCGGAAGGCTCGCAGATGGCAGGCCCCTTCGTCAGCATGTTCGGCCCCGACCTGTTTAACCTGATGGGAGTGGTGATTCTAACCAGCCTGGGAACGTGGGGCTTGCCGCAGATGGTGCAGAAGTTCTACGCCATCAAGTCGGGCCCGGCGGTGAAGCAGGGCGCTATCATTTCCACGTTGTTCGCCTTCGTCGTCGCAGGTGGAAGCTACTTTTTGGGCGGTTTCGGACGCCTATACGCCGATCAAATCGAGATGAGTGCCTCGGGCACGCCCGTGTACGACTCGATCGTCCCTACCATGCTCTCCACCTTGCCCGATATCTTGATCGGCATCGTCATCGTGCTCGTGCTGTCCGCCAGCATGTCCACGCTGTCGTCGCTGGTGCTGACCAGCTCGTCCACGCTGACGCTTGACCTGCTAGAGGGCAATGTGGTGAAGAACATGTCCGAGAAAAGGAAGCTTTCCTGGATGCGGGCGCTCATCGTGGTGTTCATCGTCGTATCGGCCGCGCTCGCGCTGTTCCAGTACAACTCGTCGATCACGTTCATCGCGCAGCTGATGGGCATTTCCTGGGGTGCGCTGGCCGGCGCATTTCTGGGGCCGTTTCTGTGGGGGTTGTACTCCAAGCGCATCTCGAGGGCGGCCGTGTGGGTCAGCTTCATCGTCGGCGTGGGCCTGACCACGGGAAACATGCTGCTTACGCTTGCGGGCACGCCGCTTATCGCGAGCTCCATCAACTGCGGCGCGCTGGCGATGCTTCTGTCGGTGGTGCTGGTGCCGCTGATCAGCTTGGTGACGCCGTCTGTGCCCTTCGAGGTGAACCCGCCGCATGCGGAAGGCGCCATCGACCGAGAATACGAGCGAGAACTGGCCGGGGAGGAAGGTGCGAAGTAGGTTCGTTCGCACGTACGTGCCTCCGGGCCGTTTCTGCACGAGCTTTCGCTCGCGCCTACAGACAGATGCCGGAGCCAGGTCTATTGCGTTCGCGCTCGAATTCGATATGAGGGTCGATTCCTTCATAGACGGATTCCGGGATTATATTCGCTTGCGCCCACAGACAGATGCCGGAGCCGGGCGGTTTTCTGGTTCAGCGTCGTTGCAGGCATCCACGGCTTTCGTTCGCGCCTGCAGGCAGGCAGATGCCGGAGCCAGGTCCATTGCGTTCGCGCTCGAATTCGGTAATGAGGGTCGATTCCTTCATGGACGGATTCCGGGACGATAATTCGTGGGGTTGAGCGAAAGCTCAACCCTAATTAGGGAGCGCCGCTAGGCGCGATACCCTTTTCCGCCTCTTCACTCTTGTTTCCAACTGCGGATTTGCGGGGGTCTGGCTGTTGCCGCATCGTTATACTTGAACGCAAACGATTCGGCGACGCCAAGATGTCGCCGCGCATCGCTCAAGGAAAGGTAGGGAAATGGAAGAGACCTTTGCGCTCATCAGCACCGGGGCATGGTCCATCGTGCCGCCGCTTTTGGCGCTCGTGCTCGCGCTCATCACGAAAGAGGTGTACTCGTCGCTGACCATCGGCGTGTTCGTCGGCATGGTCATCTACGAGTTTTTCTTGGCGGGAGCCGGCGTCGAGCCGCTGATCGCGGCATTCACCGACGTGCCCACGGCCATGGCGCTGCAAATTTCAAGCAACGGCGCGCTGCTGCTGTTCTTGGCGTTGCTGGGCGCGTTGACCGTGGTCATAGCCACGGCCGGCGGCAGCCGCGCATATGCGGAATGGGTCTCAACCCGCATTAAGAGCCCGCGCATGGCGCAGATCCTGACGGCCGTGCTGGGCATCGTCATCTTCGTGGACGACTACTTCAACTGCCTGACCATCGGCGCCGTCATGCGACCCGTGACCGATCGCTTCAATATCAGCCATGAGAAGTTGGCTTGGATCATCGACTCTACCGCGGCTCCTATCTGCATCATCGCGCCGGTGTCGTCATGGGCGGTCGCCGTCGGCGGCTACCTGGGTGACGGCGGCTTCAACACGTTCGTCGCGTCCATCCCGTACAACTTCTACGCATTGCTGACCATCTTCTTCGTGTTCTTCATGCTTATCGTGGGCAAGACGGACTTCGGTCCGATGCGTCAGGCTGAGGAAGCGGCGCAATCGGGGAGAATCCTTCGCGAGGGCGGCATGCTCGAGAAGGTGTCGCAGATGCGCTTGTCCGACGAGGCGACCGAGAACCCCGACGACCCGACCGCGATGGAATCTGTGGTGACCGAACAGGCCGACGTCGAGCAGTCCGCTGCCGGCGCCGTTGAGGAGTACAAGGGCCTGAACATTTCCGAAAAGGGCAAGGTCATCGACTTGGTGGTGCCCATCCTGACGCTTATCGTGTTCTCGATCTTGGGCATGATGTATACGGGCGGGTTCTTCGAGGGCGTTGATTTCGCCACCGCCGTGGGCGTGAACCCGGTCGGCGGCCTGTGCATCGGCGCGACCGTTGCCATCTGCGTTGCGGGCGCCATGTTCTTGCCGCGCGGCCTGACCACGCTTCAGGGTTTTGTCGAGAGCCTTTCCGAAGGCGTCCGTTCGATGGTGGGCGCCATCATGATTCTGGTTCTTGCCTGGTCGCTTGGCGGGTGCTGTCGCTACATGCTGGGCACCGGCGAATTCGTCAGCGGCTTTTTGAACGGCATCGGCGTGCCGTTGGCCATTCTGCCCTGCATTATCTTCCTGGTGGCGGCGTTCATCGGCTTTGCCATGGGTACGAGCTGGGGAACCATCGCGCTTATCCTGCCGATCGTCATCGGCGTGTATCCTGAGGGTGACCCGCTGTTCCTGGTCGCTATCGGATCGACGCTCGCTGGCGCGGTTTACGGCGACCATGTGTCGCCCATCTCCGACACGACCATCCTGTCGTCGGCGGGCGCGAAGTGCAACCACCTGCGTCACGTGTCCACGCAGTTGCCGTACGCGTCGCTGGTCATGGTGGCGTGCTTCATCGGTTACATCATCGCCGGCTTCACCGCCAGCCCGTGGATCAGCCTGGCCGTGGGCGCCGTGCTGATCGTCGTCGGCGTGCTGGTGCTGCGCAAGACGAACTTCGGCGTGAAGGGAAAATAGGGTAGTCGGGAAGGTTGCGGCTGCAGCAGTTCTGCCCTTGCCGGCGTTTACTGATTAAGAGTTATGAATCGAGAGCCCGGGACGTGCGCCCGGGCTTCTTTATGCATTGGTGGGGTTTTGCGTGCCATGCGAGCTGAATTGCTTGTGGTTTAGGGGCCTTTACGGGAATGAGGGCGAGTTTGTGACTGACGCTTCGCGACCGCCTATAACTCGGAGAGCTTTCGCTCGCACCACGAAATTTGGCGTTAGGTAGGTATGCTGCGCAACAATAGCTGCGCAGCAATAATTCGTGGGCACGAGCGAAAGCTCGTGCCGCACTAGAGAGCCCGAAGGGCGACACTTTCTTTACGCCGTGAAAATGCAGGGGAGGGCTAGGTCGTGCGGCTCGGTCGGCACCTCTTCCATACGCTGCTCTTCGAAAGCGACTCCGGCGACGAAGCAGTCTTTTCGCAGTTGGGGAAGGAAACGGTCGTAGTTGCCGCCGCCGTACCCCAGGCGCATGTTGCGGTTGTCGAAGGCGACCATGGGCACCGCCACCGCATCGAATGTGGATACGTCAGCGGGTTGCCAACCTTCGGCGGCCAAATCGGAAAGCAAATAAGGACGCGCCGGATGGTCAAGGAATGCGGGTCTATCGGCGTTCAGGCGTTCGCGCGGCATCTCGAAAAACACCATGTGAGCAGGTGCTTCAGGCGCATCCTTCGCCATGCAGGGGAGAAACACTTGCCAGCCTGTCGCGTAGGCGTGCTCGAGCAGCGGGTGCACGTCCACCTCGCTGCGCATCGGCTCGTAGGCAGCTAAGCGAAGCCGACGTTCGTCAGCGTTTGGCATGCATAGCGAATCGGACTCGTTTTCAATAGGTTCGACGGCTTTGCTATCAGCGGAGATGCATGAAACGTCGGGCTGAAAAGCGTCAGATTCGCTCGCTAGATCGCGATGCGTAGCCCCGTTCGTCCCGCGCTTGGCGGTAACGGCTCTTCTTGCTGCGATGCTGTCCAGTTCAGCAGCGAATTCCTTGCAGATCGATTTGCTTTTTTCGTAACGAAAAGTTAAAGAGATGGCATCTCGGTCAGCTAGCTTCTTGTTACGGGCATCTTGCTTTGTTATCATCAGGTTTTCCAATCCCGGTACAGGCTAAATGTGCCGCTGAGCTGATGTTCGAAGGCGCATTTTGTGAAATCTATACCGCGGTGCTGGTAATTATTTCTGCACGCTATAGTGTAGCAATATGTTCGCCATGAGGGTTTGACCTTCTGGTCATTTATGGCGGGCGGCGCGATTGGATGACAAGGCCAAGACGCGCCATCGGTAGGAATGCAAACGGTATGACGAAACCGATGCTTGCCAGTTGCCCGTAAGGTGCGGGCAAAGGGGGAAGCGAGGAGGCATGAACATGAAGGCTTCGACTGAATACGGAATGCGCACGGTGCTTTACCTTGCGGAGAAGGGCACGGTCTGCTCTTCGCGTAACGTGGCTGAGGACATGGCCGTTCCGCGCGATTACCTGATCCAGCTTGCGCAGTTGCTGCGCAATGCCGGCATCATCGAGGCGCGCCCGGGCAAGCATGGCGGTTACTGCTTGGCCAAGGCACCCGAGAAGATCAGCGTTTACGACGTAGTCAAGGCGCTGAAGGAAGAGCGTAAGGGCTCCTCCAAGCGCAGGTCCAAGCCCAAGAAGAACAATGAGTTCGCCAACGACATCATTTCCGCGTACGGCATGGTCGAGCATAGCGTTGACGAGCATATGAAGGCCATGACCATCGCCATGCTGCTCGAATACATGCACAGCGATCAACCCGAGAACGAATTCCTGGCAAACAAGATGATCGAGTGCGCGAACAACCTGAAGGCCAGCAAATAGCAGCGGCGTTCAAGCGCGAAAACCGAAGAGCGATAGAAAATCGGCCGGCAGCCCCAGCGGCGCCGGCCGATTTGCGTTGCGGCGGTCGGCAGCTGTTTCCGAAGGCATCCTAGTTGCTGTTCACGAAAACATTCCCGCAGCTAAAATTCGCAAAGTTGAGCGAAAGCTCAACCCTTTATAGAGAGCGCGAAGCGCGACACGCACTCTGCTTTCCTGACTGTCTATTCGATGCCCAAAACCTGCATGACCAGCAGAATCACCGTCAGCACCGTCACGATAGCGACCGTCAGCCAAATGAGGGCGCGGGTGATGCGGCCGTTACGGAACTTGCCCATGACGTGCTTGTCGGCGGAGATCAACGCCATGAACACCAGCAGAACGGGAAGCACCAGGCCGTTTACGAACTGCGCCGTCAGCATAACCGCCATTAGGTTGATGTTCGGGATGAGCACGATGACGGCCGAGAGCACGATCACGAACGTGAAGATGCTCTTGAACAGCGGCGCTTCCTTCCATTTGAACGAAACGCCCGCCTCCCAGCCGAAGGCCTCGCAGATAACGAAAGCCGTGGTCAGGGGCAGCACGCAGGCCGCCAAGAACGACGCGGCGATAAGCCCGATGGCAAACAGCGCCTCGGCGTGCTCGCCCGCGAACGGAGCCAGGGCGCGAGCGGCATCGGCGGCGTCGGAGATGGTGATGCCCTGTGGGTACAGCACGGTGCCGGTGGTGACGATGATGAACCACGCGACCAGGCACGCGGCTACGGTGCCAGATACGACGTCGACCTTCTGCGTGAACAGGTCGTCGGTGGTTACGCCCTTTTCCACGACGTTGCTTTGGTTGAAGAACAGCATCCACGGCGCGATGGTGGTGCCTATCATCGATATGACCAGCGACACGAAGCTCTGGTCGTTCACGAAGTGCGGCACAATCGTGTTGATGGCCGTTTCCTCCCAGTTGGGTTGGGCCAGAAACGCCGCGATCACATAGGTGACGAACACCAGCGACAGTATGAGGAATACCTTTTCCACGCGTTTGTAGCTGCCGCCGACTATAAGCAGCCATACGGCGAGCGCGGCCACGGGTACGGCCAGGTATTTGGATACGCCGAACATCTCCATGCCCGACGCGATGCCCGCAAACTCCGAGAATGTGGTGCAAATATTGCCAATGAGCAGGGCAAACATAGCTAGAGCAGTCAGGCGGATGCCGAAGCTTTCGCGAATGAGCGCGGCGAAGCCCTTGCCCGTGACGGCGCCCATCTTGGCGGCGGTCATCTCGACGACGATGAGCAGCACGCACATGACGGGGATGACCCACAGCGTGGCGAAGCCGAACTGCGCGCCGACGGTGGAGTAGGTGGATATGCCGCCGGCGTCGTTGCCAGCCATTGCCGTGACGATGCCCGGGCCTAATGCGGCCAGAATTAGCAGCAGTTTGCTTTTTTGCTTGGGGGCGGTCTGCGTTTCGGTGGTGATTGCCGCGGCGTTGGTTGCAGCAGCGGAAACCTCGCCGCCGCCGGCCGTCGCGCCCGCCGAAGTGCCGGCGATCGTGCCCTTGGCCACCTTTTCGGCGGCTGCCTGCTTGGTCGTATGTTCGCTATTCTTCACGACCATGATTTACCCCAAACGAAATCCAACTAGGTGCAGCAGCACCAGCGTGTACAGACCAAGGAACAGCACGGCGCCGATGGCAATGCCGGCCCATTTGAGCGCCGACGTCTTCGTCTTGGCGTCGCTGACGTCGTCCTCGATGGCATCCCATGCGTCGTCGACGGTGACGATGCCCAATATGGCGCCCCGTTCGTCCACGACAGGCATTGCCGGCAGCTCGTATTTGAAGATGTCCGCCGAAACGTCTTCCTCGGTTTCATCGGGCGTGCATGAGATGACGTCGTCGTACATGACCTTGCTCATGGGAACCTTGTCATCGGTGAGCACCAGGGTGCGCAGCGAGCAGACGCCGACCAGCTTGTCGTATTCGTCAACGATGTAGATGAAGTGCACCGTGGGGTGGTCGTCCTCCAGGTTGCGCAGCACTTCGATGGCGTGCCCGACGGTATCGGTGTCGCGCACGGCTACGAACTGCGTGGTCATCATGCCGCCCGCAGTGCCGTCCTTGTAGCCCAGAAGCTGGCGGATTTCCGCGGCGTCTTCCACGCCCATCAGGCGCAGCAACGTTTCGGCCTTCTCATAGGGAAGGTCGCGCACGATATCGGCGGCGTCGTCCGGGTCCATGTTGCCCAGAAGGCCTGCAGCTTGCTTGTTGTCTAGGCTTTCGATGAAGTCGGATTGGTATTCGTCTTCCATCTCGGAGATGGCGTCAGTGGCCTGCTCGTCGTCCAAGTGGGCGAACACGTTTGCGCGCTGCTGCGGGTCAAGCTGCTCCAAGATGTCGGCCACGTCGGCGGGATGCAGCTCGTCCAAGCGCTTGTGCGTGACGGAAAGCTGCACTTCGGACAGGTCGCGGTCGAGCAGGTCCATGTAGTTCCAGGCGATGATCTGCTCGTCGAGCTTCTTGCCGAATGCCTTGCAAACGGCGCAGGTGGCGCGCTCGATCCAGGGGGCAAGGCCACGCAGGATGCCGCGCACGCCCACTTCGGCGCCGAGTAGGCGAAGCTGCGACCCGGAAACGGAAAGCTTCAGGTCGTTTACGCGCACGACCTTCAGGCCCTGCGTGTCGACGATTTGGCGGTCCATCAGGTCGCGCGCGAGCAGCACCTCGTCGGGCTGCAGGTAGCTGAAGCGGATGTCGTGCGATTCGACCTGCAGCGTGATGCCGTCCTCGTCGAATTCGTCGACGTACTTTCGCCACGATATCATGAATGGCACGCGGCCGGGGCCTTGGAATGCAAGGCTGGTGATGCGGGGGAATACCTCGCCGGTTGAAATTGCCAGGTCGGACACCGTGCCGATTTTTTCGCCGGTGCTGTCGACGACCGGCTTTCCTAGCATTTGCGATAGATAGAGCATGCGCTTCCCTTACTGTCCATGCTCACATTCGGCAGGGCTTTCAAGTGCATTGCCTATGGTAACGCTCGGGTATATGAGCGGTGTCATGACAATGTAAAAGCTCTGTCAAGCGCGAGCGCGTAGCAGCCGAACTTCGACTGCCCACGAAAGGGAAGGCGTCGAAGCAGGCTACATACTGTGAGGTTTCGAACTTCGAACCTTCAACAGTTGTCCTTTCCTTAGCCTACAAAAATAAAAAACCGCATGTACCGAAGCGGCCATTGCGGGTTCCAACATGAAGCGCGGTGGTGAACCTGGCTTCGGGTTTTGAAGTGGTGCGCCAAGAGGGATTCGGAAAATCGCTTCGCGATTTTCGCACGTCGGGCCTTCGGCCCTCCTCAGAAAACAATCCACTGGATTGTTTTCCCCTCTCGGGTTCGAATCCTCTGAGCTTGCGGCTCATCGAATCCCGCACGAGTTTAGCAGCATGTTGCTTAAATGGTGCGCCAAGAGGGATTCGAACCCCCGACGTACTGATTCGTAGTCAGTCCCTCTATCCAGCTGAGGTATTGGCGCACGTTTAAGCAGCAACGGTTATTATCCCTGCGACCATACGTGAAGTCAACCCTTAAATTGTGTAGGCCTTGCGCTCTTTGCTGAAATACGCCTTTGGCTCGCTTGGATGCGCGGGCGTGACTCGGCTTGCGCGAGGGTTATCTGTCCGCTGTTTTGTCCTTGCAGCGAAGTTGTTTGCAGCTGGGTTTCTCGCGCACAAAAAAGAGCGACGCCGGAAGACGTCGCTCTTGCTGTGTCACTGTTCGCGGAAAGTCGGCTGCGGTCTAACGCGAGTTCGTTTGCGTGCCGGATCCGCTGTTCGTGCCGTTGGTTGTGCTGCCGGAGCTGCCGCTGTTCGTCGATCCGCTCGACGAACTGGATCCGGTGCTGATGGTCAGATGCACAGTCTTGCCCGGAGCGAGGCTAGTGCCGGCCGTGGGAGTCTGGCTGATAACGCAGCCCGAGGAAACCGACGAGCTGGCCTGGTATTCGGTGGTTACCTGGAAGCCGTCGTTGGTGAGCGTGGTGGTCGCCGTGCCCTCGCTCTGACCCACGACGCTAGGAACCTGTGCGGTTTCGGAGCCCTTGCTGACCACGATGTTCACGGTGCCTTCGGCCTTCAGCTTCTGGCCGGATGTGGGCGACTGGCTGATGACGGTGCCCTCGGCGACGGTGCTGGAGTACTGCGTGTCGACGGTGACGTAGAAGCCGGCGTTGTTCAGCGTGGCGGTTGCCGAGCTGCGGGTCTGACCGACGACGTTGGGCACGGACGTGCCTTCGCTGCCGAGCGACAGGTAGTAGG
>CAVBPP010000031.1:0-6879 GCA_963597295.1 Paratractidigestivibacter sp.
CCCTTCTCGAATTCTTAATGCAGGGTCTTACTAACTAGACGCGCTTGATGACGCGGCCGTCGCGGGTGTCGATCTGCAGGACGTCGCCGATTTCGACGAACGTGGGAACCTGCAGCTCGATGCCGGTTTCGAAGGTGGCGGGCTTGGTGGTGTTGGTAGCGGTGTCGCCCTTGAATCCGGGCTCGGTGTGCGTGCACTCCAGCTCGACGAACATCTGCGGCTCGAGGTTGATCAGCTCGTCGCCGGCGTACAGCAGGCTGACCTCGTCGTTTTCCTTCAGCCACTTGGCGGTGTCACCGACGGTCTCGGCGGGCATGCTCATCTGGTCGAAGGTGGTCGGATCCATGAAGTAGAAATCGGAGCCGTCGTTGTACAGGTACTGCATCTTGCGGGTTTCCAGGCGCACGGTGTCGAACTTCGTGCCGGAGTTGAAGGTGTAGTCAACGACGCGGCCGGTCTTGATGTCGCGAAGCTTGGTGCGCACGAACGCGCCGCCCTTGCCGGGCTTGACGTGCTGGAATTCGACGATGGTGCACATCTTGTTGTTGTAGACGATGCACATACCGTTCTTGAAGTCGGCGGTGGAGATTGCCACTGGTAGATCCTTTCAAACTAGAAGACGGCGGCCGGGCCGCCTTTGGTTGCAACCTTTACAGTATAACCATTTCGTGAGTAGATTGCGTGAATACCTCGAAGCCGTTTTCGGTCACCACGCCGAAGTCCTCCAGGCGCATCCCGAATTCCCCCTCGATGTAGATGCCCGGCTCAACGGTGACGACGTTGCCGACCATAAGCGGTTCCTTGTTGCGCGGGGAAAGCGTCGGCTCCTCGTGGATGTCGATGCCGACACCGTGGCCCAAGCCGTGGCCCATCTTGCCGCCGTAGCCGCCTATCGCCAGGATATCTTCAGCAAGCTGATGCATGGCCGCGCCGGTGACATAAGGCTTGATTTTAGCTTCCACCTGCTCGTTTGCCTCGCGAAGCGTCGTATAGGCGCGCACCAGCTTCATGTCGGGCTGGCCGATGAAGACGGTGCGGGTCATGTCCGAGCAGTAGCCGTGGGCACTGGCGCCGAAGTCCATGACGACGCACTCCCCCGCCTCAAGCTTCTTGTTGCCGGGGATGGCATGCGGGCTCGCGCCATTCGCGCCGCTGGCGACTATGGACGAAAACGCCAGGCCGGCGGCACCGTGGCGCAGCATCCAGTCCTCAAGCTCTATTTGAACCTGACGCTCGGTCATGCCGGGCTTGATATAGGTGCAAATGTAGGAGAAGGCGGCGTCGGTGATGGCCTGCGCGGCTTTCATGCGCGCGACCTCGGCAGGCTCCTTCACGGCGCGCAGGGCGCGGATGAAATCGAAGGTCTCGCGCAGCTGCGGGGCGGCCGGGGCCTTCGCCAGGGCGTCTTCCAATGCGCGGAAGCCCGCGAGGGTCATCGAATCCTCTATGCCGAGGACGATTTCCGAGGGCGCAGCGTGCGCGGGGATAGAAGCTGCATCATTTCCGGAAGCAGCAGGCGCGGGGGCGGCTGCTGCGGAAACGCCGGGCGCGGGCAGCGGCGCGGACTCGCTCTCAGCGACCACGGGAGTCGCAGCCTCTTCAGATGCGGCGGCGGTTGCAGAAGCCGAAGCGTCGGCCGAGGCATTCGAATGGCGGGCCGTGAAAATATCCGCAACCCACTTGCCATGCCCCGCGCGCGTGTCGTCGACGGCGATGATGCCTTCACCATCTGCGGCTTTTCGGGCGGCGCCGCTGTAGCGGGAATCGGTATGCAGCACCGCGTCGTGCGGGGTCACCAGCAGCGCATGAGCCTGCTCTTCGTCGAACACGTCATCGAAGGCAGTCAGCCATGCGATATTGGAAGTATCGCGCACGAAGAACGTGCGGATGCCCGCATCGGCCGCAGCCGCCCGCAAACGAGCGAGCCGAGGCGCGGCCGCAGCTTGGAATTCGGCATTTCCGACCGGCTGACCGGCAGCTTCAGCTTCGGTGCCGCTCGCAGCTTCGGCAACATCAACGCCAGCCGCAGACCCGGCAACTTCAGCCACGGCCTTAGATTCAGAATTCGCAGCAACCATTATTTCAAGCCACGACCTGCGATGATGACTTCACCCTGCACATAGCGGCTCTCGAAAGCCTCGCCCAGGTGCTCGGTCACGCCCTCCAGCAAGATGTCGAGCGCATCGCAATAGCCCTTGAAGCCGCGGCCCTTCACCTGAGCCACGCACGCGGGGGCCACAACCGAGATGTGGCGGAACGGCTCGCGGTCGTTCACCTGGGAAATGTGCACCTCGACACAGGGCGTGCTCACGCTGCCGAGCGCGTCGCGAATGGCGTAGGAGTAATGCGTGTGGGCGCCGGGGTTGTACACGATGCCGTCAAAGGTGCCGTGCGTGGAATGGATCTTGTCAACCAAGTCGCCCTCATGGTTGGACTGGAAGCACTCGACCTCGCAGTCGTGCTCGGCGGCATATTCGGTAAACATCTTCTCGAGCGACTCGAGCGTGTCGTTGCCGTAAATGCCGGGCTCGCGAATGCCGAGCATGTTCAGGTTCGGGCCGTTCATCAGCAGAATCTTCTTCATAGTGCGCTCCTTTGAGGGGGAAAGGATGGATGTTTCGCGCTGCCCGACGCCACGCGCCCGGCAGCATTGCATCCCGATTGTACGACCCCAAGCCGGCGCCAGAGCACGCACCACAACTCTTCGACAAAAGCGTTACCAAGAGGGTCGGCGATGGCGATTGAAGGGAACACCGGAGCTTGCTAGACTGCGTTCGACGAGAAAGCAATCAATAAGGGAGGGACGATGACGGAGCAGACAACTACCAATTCCGAATATCAGCAGAAGAGAAAGTCCGCCATGGGCGAGTTCTGGGGCTTCCAAGACCATTACGCGGAACTCACTTCCAACGCCTCCATCGACATTCCCGACGATGTCTCGTACAAAGAACTGATTGCCGAAGGAAGATCGGCCGACTACGAAGCGCTCTGCCAGCAAGCATCTGAGCAGGCGTAATCAGCCGTCAACCAACATCCCCTACACAGGGTCGACGTCGATGATGTCTCGGCGGGCTCGGTAGGCCTCTACGTCGTCGTGGACGTTTTTGTAGACGAAGGCGACCATGGCCGCGTCGTCCATGTAGCCGAAAAAGGGCACGAAATCGGGAATGAGGTCGACGGGCGCCACGATGTAGAGCAGCGCGGCGGCGATGGAGATGATCGTGCGCGCCGGCGCCTGCGTGTACTGATTCGACAAATAGGCCCTGACCAGGTCGATCATGGCCACCAAGTCAGCCAGCACATCGCCTAGGCCCGGGATGTTATGCGCCGTGTCCTCAACCTGTCGCAGCAGCGTTTCCAGCTTCACCTTGTCGGCGACGAACGCTTTGGCCTTCTCGTAGTACTGCTGGAAAACCTTGGGAATCTCACGCTTGGCGCGCTCGGCATGGGCGGCGCGCTCTTCCTCGGTAGGCTGCTGAGCGGAATAGCTGGCCTGTCGAAAACCGCCAGCCGCCTCGGCGGAGCTGGCCTCGCCAGCCTGCTGCGCGTCGCCCGCGCGACCGCGCTTTGCCAACTTCGACACGATGATGCTTTTCATGATGAAGCCCCTTCAAGCTTGATGACGTTATTCGCTACGTGACATTTTACGCTAAGGATGGATTGCGCGAAGAAGAGGCACCGAGGTCAAGCAGGCTTGGAAGCGGCGCTATCGATGCCCTCACCAGCTAATTCAAACCCGTCATCCCAAAATACCCCTGGTGGCTAACGCAGAAAAGGCGCCGGGCTCATTTGAGCCCGGCGCCTTTCAAATGCTCAATTTGCCTTCAGCTGCTTACTGAGAAATCTCCAGCAAGCGCTTATTCACGCGATTGGTGACCTCGAGGTAATAAGCCTGGTCCGCAGTGGAAAGTGAGCTCTGATCAACGGCGTTCACCTTATCCGACCACTCAAGCTCCTCAGCCGTAATCGCATTGAGATCATCCAGCATCGCAGCGGTATCGGACGACTCGTTGTACTTCACCATAAAGTCGCAGTACTTGTTCATGATGGACTCATAGCCGTCCATCATCTCCTTGAAATCGGCCGACACGGCACTTGACGTGGCGTTCGAAACGGCATCCTTAATCTTTGAGCCGACCGACGACGAATCGGAGGATTTGCTAGAAGAGCTATCGCTGGAAGAGCTCTTACTGCTGGAGCTGTCGGATTTCGACGTCGAAGAGGATGAAGAGCTGTCCTTCGCAGCATATGCGCTGATGGACATCTGGTTATTGCCTTCGTATTTGATATACACTTTGGCGCCATCAGCGTTGCTTGCCTGATAAACCGTATCCGATTTGCTGAAATCAACGTTGAAACCGGCGGACGAAACGTCAGCCGTATACGCTTCGTAAGCATCCTTCGACGTGTTGGAAATTTTCGCCGTGAACTGCGAGGAGCTGTTCACAGAAACGGAGCCCTTGTCGGAAGCCGGCTTCGGTAAAAGCGACGCCGGGCCAGACGTCGGCCACGTGATGGTTTCAGTCTTAAGCGGGGGTTCGACGGTGATATTCATAGAGGTAGAGTAGCAAGAAAGCTCCAGATGATAGCCCTCTGAATTGTAGGCTTCGTACCTGCTCGTATCAGTCGACGCGTCTACTGTGAATCCCTTTTCCTTGCATGATTCCACATAGTTCGAATAGGCATCTTTGCTGAAATCATCGACGCTAGCATAAAACCTGTCATCACTATTCGTTTGCACCTTAATCTTCGAACTATCGGGTTTAGGCAACTGCGCGGCCAGGCCACTCGTCGGCCAACTGTCATAGCTCTTCGAGCTTGACCCACACGACGCAATACGCGAAATGCCGACGATCAGAAGCAGGGCCACCACGATAATGATGATCGTCGCACGCTTCTTTTTCTTCCCTCGCGAATCCTGCTTCGGAACTCCTGAAGTGCTGTTTCCCGGCGTTTGCTGGCCATTCGGCTTGCCGGCCTCTTCCCAATCCAACTGATCCTCCTTTTCACAAGGCTTTTCCTTCACAACCGTTTTCACTTTATGCAAAGGCCGCCGCCGATTCCTCAGTTGCCAACTGAATTCGAGTTACAGGACGGTTAGCGGACGGCGAAATCAGCCCGATTCAGTTGCCAACTGAAGAAACGAAACGCCCGTTTGCCTAGGATGAAAGCAAGCAAAACCGCACGTTAGGAAGGCAAAACGGTGCAGGAATACAATCTTGATCCCGGAGAATTCGTCATCATGCAGGAAAGCCCCGCCAAGTTGCATAGCGGGTCCGGCGCCGACGACCTTGACGAAGTGGTGCTGACGAACAGGCACCTGATTCTGGTGTGCTCGCAAAGCCAGGGACTGTTCAGCAAGAAGCGGTTGCTGAAACGCTGCCCACTTGAGCATGCGCTCGACAGCCAGGGGTACGCGCAGGTCGTCACGACGAAAATCGATGGTAACAACATCCTGCAGGTCCTATTCAACGGCGAAAACGTTTCCGTAAGCTTTCCCAACAAGGCCAAGCAAACGGTCGAACGGTGGGCTGACGGCATTCGCAATGCCGCCGTCGGCGACCTGGGCGCCGTGAAGACCGAGGACGCCATACCCAACGAGCTCGCCGATGCCGTCGATAACGCGAAGAACATGGTCGGAGCAATTTTCGGGAAGAAGAAAGGCGCGCCGACAGCACCAACCCGCCCCGCACCTCGCGCCGCCGTGGCGAAGAAATGCCAAGGGTGCCACGCGCCACTGACCGGGCGCACCGGCGACACGGTGACCTGCATGTACTGTGACACGAAGCAAACGCTTCAATAATTCAGTTTCACTCCGCGCCGCCTCGGCGCGATAACGCGATTTCAAGGAGGCCGCCATGGGCGTTGTCGACAGCATGTTCGACGCATTCGGGGGAATGCTCGAGGATCAATGGAAAGACATCGTAACCGCTGGGCAATTCGATGAGCATACGCTGGTCGCACCTGGAGTGCGCCGCAATCAAAACAACGGCCGCGGAAGCAACCATGGCGCCGAGAACGTCCTGACAAACGGATCGATGATCTACGTTCCCGAAGGAACCGCGGCGTTCGTATTCAGCCAGTCGGGTATCGAACAGGTAATCGATACCCCCGGCGGCTATGAATACCGAAACGGTCAGGCGACCGTTTTCGACGCGAAGGACCGGGCGGAGACCGGCATCGGCAAAACGCTGTTCGGCCAAGCGGCGGAACGCTTCGTATTTTCCGGCTTAACCCCAGATGACAAGCGCGTTGCGTTCGTGAACATGCGCGAGATTCGCGGCATTCGCTTCGGCACGCGCGGCCCGCTTGCCTATCACGACCTGTTTTACGACACCGACCTTGAGGTGTACGCCTACGGCGCCTTCTCCATTCAGGTGAGCGACGCCACCGCATTCATAAGGTCGTTCGTGCCCGCCAACATTTCGACCTATTCGGTCGACGACCCGAAAGCCCGCAGGCAGCTGGCCTCTGAGTTCCTGCATTCGTTCATCTCCGCCGTCAACTCGCTATCCGACAGGTTCCGCATCTCGCAGCTGCCGGGGCAAACGGCGACGATAGCCAAAACCGTCGCCGAGCAAAAGCAGAACGCCGGATCGTGGCCAGCGCGCTTTGGACTACGCCTTGTCAGCGTGGCGATCGAGAACATCGAGTTCTCCGACCAGTCGCGCGAACTGATCCACGGCTACTCCGAAAAGAAGATGAACGTTGCGGCGTTTGAAGACGTCTCGCAACATGCGGCGAACATCGCGGCGCAACAGATGATCGCCGAGGGCGTGCGCGATAACGGGTTCGGCGATGCCGGCAACATGCTGTTCGGCATGGGCTTCGCCGGCGCACTGAATCCGCTGAATGCGCAGGTCACGGGCGCTGCCGGCG
>CAVBPP010000032.1:0-4169 GCA_963597295.1 Paratractidigestivibacter sp.
CAGCTCGGCTGGGTCGAAAAGGGCGAGGAATCGGCCAACGTCACCGGGCTGAATCTGGAAGACAGTTCATCGGATGGCGAAGTCGTGGTGGCCAACGTGTCCTCCGACAGCATCAAAGCGCCCGCGACCTGGTATTCGCCGCTGCTCGATCGCGTGTTCGGCTACGAGAAAGGCCAGTAGGCATGAGCGATTCTTCTCGTGCAACCGCAACCTCAACCGCAAATGCAACCGCAGGCGAGGCGTCGGCCGTCCCCGCCCGAGCCGGGCGTTACGCCGCTATCGACATAGGCACCGTCACGTGCCGCATGCTGGTCGCCGACGTTGACGCCGCAGGCAAGATCGCAGAGCTTACCTGCGAATACGCCATCACGAACTTAGGCGAGGGCGTCGATGCGACCGGGCGGCTGAAGCCCGAGGCAATCGCGCGCGTCGTTTCGACCGTGAAGGGCTTTCTGGCCGTTCGCGATTCGTTCATCACGGACGATTGCCCGCATATCGACACCATCGCCATTGCCACCAGCGCCTCGCGCGATGCGGAAAACGCCGATGAATTCGTTGACGCTCTGCGCCAGATTGGCGTGGAGCTGACCGTCATTCCCGGTGATCGTGAGGCTGCGCTATCGTTTGCCGGCGCTTCGTGCGATTTTGCTGGGGAAGAGCTGATGGTCGTCGATATCGGCGGCGGATCGACCGAGGTTGTCGTGGGGCCCGCGCAGGGTAGTCCGCGCTGGGCGCATTCGTTCAACATCGGATGCCGCCGCGTGACCGAGCGCTTCCTGGCGGGGGACCCGCCGACCGAAGCTGGGCTCGCGGATGCGCGCGAATGGGTCGCCGCCGAGATGCGGGGTCTGTTCGCGGACGCGAAGGAAGCTGCCGGCGGTGCGTTTCGCCTGGTGGCGGTCGCGGGAACGGCGACGACCATCGTCACCGTGCGAGACGGCATCACTGAATATGACAGCAAGTTGGTGCACAAGCAGCAAGTAACG
This sequence comes from Paratractidigestivibacter sp., assembly GCA_963597295.1. Lineage (GTDB taxonomy): Bacteria > Actinomycetota > Coriobacteriia > Coriobacteriales > Eggerthellaceae > Senegalimassilia. Next base: position 987 of record CAVBPP010000032.1, read on the forward strand.
CGTGATCAGCTTGATGCGCAGTTCGCCAACCTGTCCGACATGCCGCTTGCCACGCGTCAGCAAGTGCCGGGACTTGACCCCGGCCGAGCCCCGGTCATCGTCGCGGGTCTGCTCATCATGCAAACGGTGATGGACCTCGCTGGCGTTCGCGAATTCACCGTCAGCGAAACCGACATCTTGCAGGGGATAGTTCTGGCGGCCGCAACCGGCGAGTAGGCGCCGGATTTCCGTTTCCGGCAGCGTCGCATCATGAGGCATTGGCCGAAAGGGAAAGTTGCCCATGCCCTATTTTGCGATGTGCGAAGGGCCGCGCCCGCAGGCGAAGTCGGCGCAATCCGTGGGAGAACCCGCGTGAACTTCTGGTATCATTGCTTGCGTCTTTCGGCCGCATTCCGCGGCAGTCCAATCACGGGAGCGTGGTGGAATTGGCATACACAGCGGACTTAAAATCCGCCGCCGCAAGGCTTGTGGGTTCGAGTCCCACCGCTCCTACCATTGTTTTGTTCCAACGGCTTTTCGACCGTCGTTTGCCTTGACGCTGCGGCCGCCTGCGGCACGCCGTCTTCGCGCGAACCCGCAGACTTGCGTACCAAAGTACGCGGCGCCTGCGCTTTCCCACGAACACGACGCACCGCAGGCGTTCTCGCTGACGTAGCTTTCATCCCTAATGCTTGGAATTCGCCGGACTGAGCTTGCGAAGAAAGGGTGCGGATTCGCGAAGCGAATGCGCGAGTCCTACGGCTTTCGGGCCCGCGGCAACCCGGCGCTGCTATCCGTCCCCTAAGGTTTACTTATGCCTTTCGGTCTAAGCCCCCATTTCCCTCTTCCCCTCCCGCAGATATTTTGCGGTGGCAATGGGGTGAAGCTGGGCGGCAGCCTGGCGGTATGTGGTACGATGAAAGGCGCAATTGTGGCTCATCAGACGAAGAAAGCCTTATGAAGAACATAAACGATATCGTTGCAAGCATCACCGAACCCCCGCAGACATTCGAAGAGTACCTGACGGCGTACGCTAATCAGGTTGGCGACCTGGTCAATCAGTATTTGCCGACCGGCACGCATCCTGACATGGACCGCTACCTGTACGATCCGCTGAAGAAGTACAGCGAGAACGCCGGCAAGCGCCATCGTCCGCTCATCACCTTCGCCGCCTGCCGCGCGGTCGGGGGCGATATGGCGCGCGCCACCTGCGCCGCCGCCGCCATCGAGCACTTCCACACGGCGGCCCTTATCCACGACGATATCGCTGACGAGGCCGAGCTCCGCCGCGGTGAGCCGTGCATGCATCTGACCGAGGGCATCGGCTTGGCCATCAACGCCGGCGACCTGGCGCTTTCCCTGGTCAACGGAACGGTTGTTTCCGACCCCGATTTGGATGACCACACGAAGGTTCGCGTTATCAACGAGCTTATCGACATGACGCGCCGCACCATCGAGGGCCAGGCGCTCGACATCGGTTGGGCGCGCGACGGCCGCTACGACATCACGCCGGAAGATTACCTGGTCATGGCCACGCACAAGACGGCGCACTACTCGGGCGCGGTCCCGCTGGCGGTAGGCGCCATCATCGGCGGCGGCACCGAGGGCGAAATAGAGGCCCTGCGCAACTACGGCCTGGACACGGGCTTGGCCTTCCAAATTCAGGACGACCTGCTGAACCTCATTGGCAGCGAGGAGTCCACGAAGAAGGATTTCCGCAACGACATCACCGAGGGCAAGCGCACTCTTGTGGTGGTGCACGCGCTCAACAATGCCGACGAAGCCGCCCGCGCGCGCTTGATAGAGATTCTTTCCGCGAAGGAAAAGGATCAGGCCGTGCTCGCCGAGGCCGTGGACATCATGCAGGCTGCCGGCAGCATCGATTACGCCCGCGCCTACGCCGAGAACCTGACCAGCATCGCGAAGAATCGCCTGGTGGACATGGTGAAGCCCTCCACCTCGCGCGACCTTCTGGTTTCGATGGCCGACTGGTTCGTCAACCGTTTGAAGTAGCTTTTAGCAGTTAGAGGCACGTATATGGAAACCATTAAAGTAGGGGATAGCGGCGCCGCCGTCGAAGACGTGCAGCAGCGCCTGTCGCTTATCGGCCTGTTGGACCAGTCGCGCACCGACGGCGTGTTCGGCCCTGAGACGGGCGATGCCGTGGCGGCGTTTCGTCGCAAGTACGAGTTGGGCGAAGGCCGCGAAATAGACGAGAAAACCTGGGCGGCGCTGGTTGATGCGTCCTACAGCCTGGGCGATCGTACGCTGTACCTGCGCATGCCGTATTTCCACGGTCATGATGTGGAGGAGCTGCAGCGCGCGCTTTCCGCGCTCGGCTTCGCTTGCGGAGACACCGACGGCATGTTCGGCGCCTTCACCGAGCTGGCGCTGCGCAAATTTCAGACCAACATGGGCCTGCCTACCGACGGCATCGCCGGCGCGTACACTTACGCGGCCCTGCGCAACCTGCATTTTTCCTGGGAAGGCAAGGAATCGGTTCGACGTTCGTCGCATTTGGGCTTCGCCCGCGCGGCTGGTGTGCTGGAAAACCACGCGCTGTGCCTGTTCGGCACGCAGGAGTTCACGCGCTCGGTCGCATCGCGCATGTCGAACCTGGCGCTGGCCACCAACCCCGCTTCCAAGATCATCAGCGCCGATAGCCTGCTCGTCGCGCCCGATAGCAGCATGCTCATGGTGCATATCGTGCTGCCCGACGAGAAAACGGGCACCACGCCGCGCGTGGCCTACGAGCCCGAAAAGGGCTTGTCCACTCGCGTGATCACCGCGCTTTCGGCCGCGCGCCAGACCACGCCGGCCCGCATCGCCGTCGAGCTTCCGGGTACCGTTTGGGAAGACGCCGGCGAAGGCCGCAGCGCCCAGCACTTCGCGATCAATCTGCTCGACGCGCTGTGCACCGCGCTTTCCAAGGAATAGATGTTTCGCATGCGTAACCGCGCAACAGTTGCGCATGCTGGCGAAGTCGCAGGTCGGCTTCGCTTTTTTGTATGAGAGCCCCGACGTTTGAGAAAGGCCCATCATGACCGAGGACACGAACCAGAACGAAACCGGCTTTGCAGAGGCCGCCGCTTCGACTCCGCCGGCGCCGACCGTGCAGCCCGCAATGCCTGCGCAGCCGGCGACGCCCGCGCAGCAGCCGACGCAGCCGACGACGCCGGCCGAGGCATCCGTGCAGATCGATTC
>CAVBPP010000033.1:0-19123 GCA_963597295.1 Paratractidigestivibacter sp.
CAGTTGGTTAGAGCGCACGCCTGATAAGCGTGAGGTCGCTGGTTCAAGTCCATTCAGGCCCACCATGAAAAATTAGAAGCTCCGCCGTGAGCACTAGCGGTGGAGCTTTTTTATAGCGTATATGGGGCATTAGCTCAGCTGGGAGAGCGCGGGCTTTGCAAGCCTGAGGTCAGGGGTTCGATCCCCCTATTCTCCACCAGAAACTTTGAGGCAGGCTCGGCTGTGAGCCTGCTTTTTTATTGCACTTCGATCGCGGGCGCTGCCTGCGATTTTTTGTATCGGTCGAAAGGGCGGGGGTGGACCGTGAACAGAATGGAAGCGCTTCGGACTTTGGGCCTTGACGAGGATGCCACGCCTGATGACATCAAGACCGCGTACAAGGAAACCGTTCAGATCCTGCATCCCGATCGCTTCGCGTCCAATAAGAAGCTGCAGGACCGCGCGACCGAGCAATTCAAGAACTTACAAGAGGCGTATGACTATCTGACCAGCGGAAAAGGGTCGAAGTCGGCAGGCCGGCAGAGCGGTTTTGAATCTTCCGCCTATTCCGCGAGCAACTCTAACGATGCGCGCTTGGCGGGCATCGCAGCCGCCCGTACACAATTGGTCAAGCAGCGCGACGTCGTGATGGACGAGCGTCGAAATGGCCTGACCATGGCAGTGATAGGCGGCATCATCGCGCTTCTGTGCGCACGTCGCCCATTCGGGTTATTCGGTGTGATTGCCGCCATCGCCTCGACTGCCGCGGTTTGGGGTATCGTGCAGGTAGTATCATCCCATAAGTCGATTACCACGCTTAACCAGCATATAAGCGAATTGAACGAAGAAGAGCGCAAGATAGCTCAGGAAGATGAAGAGGAGTAACAACGTTCATGAAACAGGAGAACCTTCGCAACGTCGCAATCATCGCCCACGTTGACCATGGTAAAACCACCTTGGTCGACCGTCTTCTTTGGGCATCCCATGTGTTCCGCGACAACCAGGACGTTCAGGAGCGCGTGCTCGATTCCAATGATCAGGAGCGCGAGCGCGGCATCACCATCCTGTCCAAGAACATCTCCATCAACTACAAGGACGTCAAGATCAACGTCATCGACACCCCTGGCCATGCCGACTTCGGCGGCGAGGTTGAACGCGTGTTGAACATGGCCGACGGCGCTCTGCTGATCGTTGACGCATACGAGGGCCCGAAGCCTCAAACGCGCTTCGTGCTTTCCCATGCGCTTGAGCAGAATCTGCGCATTGTGGTGGTCGTCAACAAGATCGACCGCCCCAACGCCGACCCCGATGCCGCCGTCGATAAGGTGTTCGACCTGATGGTCGAGCTGGGTGCCACCGACGAGCAGCTTGATTTCCCGGTCGTGTACGCTTCGGCCGTGAACGGCTACGCGCGCTACGACGCCAACGACGACAACATGGACATGGTGCCCCTGCTCGATACCATCCTGAAAGAGATTCCGTGCCCCGACGTCGAGCCCGACGGCCCGGTGGCGCTGCAGGTCTGCACCGTCGACCATAGCAGCTACGAAGGCCGCATCGGCGTCGGCCGCCTGCATAGCGGCACCATGCACGAAAAGGAGCAGGTGCTGGTGGCCAAGGCCGACGGCAGCTCGTACAAGGCGCAGATCCGCAAGGTATACACCTTCGAGAACCTGGGCAAAACGGAGGTTCCCGAGGCGCACGCGGGCGACATCGTGGCTGTCATCGGCGTTGAGGATGCTGACATTGGAGATGTGATCACCGATCCGGAGAACCCGGTCGAGATGAAGGCCATCAAGGTTGAGGAACCCACGATGTCGGTCGTGTTCGAGGCTTCCACCAGTCCGCTTGTTGGCCGCGAGGGCGATATCGTCGGCGCTCGTCAGCTGAAAGAGCGCCTGATGAAGGAGAAGGAAAGCAACATTTCCATGCGCATCGAGGAGACCGAGGACAAGTCTGGTGTCAAGGTGGCCGGTCGTGGCGTGTTGCACCTGTCCGTGTTGATGGAATCCATGCGCCGCGAGGGCTTCGAATTCCAGGTCGGCCGCCCGCAGGTGGTGTACAAGACCGACGAGGCCGGCAACAAGCTCGAGCCCATCGAGGAAGCCACCATCGACGTTCCCAACGATTTCTCGGGCAAGGCCATCGAAGTCATGGGCACCGCCGGAGGCATCATGGAGGATATGGCCTCCGACGAGTCGATGACGCACCTGGTGTTCGCCATTCCGTCGCGCGGCACGATGGGCCTTAAGACCCGCATCCTGAACGCAACGCACGGCGAGGCCATCCTGTTCCATCATTTCCGCGAATACGGCCCGTACTCCGGCGAGATGGAAGGCCGTAAGAACGGCGGCATGATCGCCATGGCAACCGACAAGGCCGTTGCGTATGCCCTGGACACGCTGCAGCAGCGCGGTCGTCTGTTCGTGAAGCCCGGCGACGACTGCTACGAGGGTATGATCGTCGGCGAGTCCGCCAAGGAAGGCGACATGGTCGTGAACGTCTCCAAGACGAAGAACCTTGGCAACCAGCGTTCTTCTACTGCCGACAAGGCCATCCAGCTGACCCCGCCGATCACGTTCACGCTCGAGGAAGCGCTCGAGTACATCGAGGACGACGAGCTGGTCGAGATCACGCCCGAGTCGATTCGCCTGCGCAAGCGCATCCTGTCGACCATCGATCGCAAGAAGGCTAACAAGAAATAGCCTTCGGGTCGAAAGCGCGAATCGCTGCAAAAGCGAACCACGCCACCAAGCCAAACAACCTATGAAGCGCGAGGAAATGCAACTTCCTCGCGCTTCTTGTTTTTTAGGCATATCTGAAAATCTGAGGAACCGCGTACCCCATCCGGTGTATTCCCAGCTGTCTACTGTGAAGGCACGATGGGCATATTGTGCTTGAATCGGTACCATTGCCCAACTGTGGGAAAATGCCGAAAGTTGCATTATTCTGCTTCCGCCTGCGCATATAGGGGTAGGCGAGTTTGAGGAAGGTTCATATGAAGGTTTCACATCTAGTCAGGACGCTTTGCGCGGTCAGCCTCTCGGCTGTATGCGTCATGGGCGTCGCGGGTTGCTCGAATAACAACTCGAACAGCGATCAGGGCGCCATCGCCGCATCCATCAACGGCGTGAACATCTACGAGAACACCGTGACCGATTACATCCAGGCCATCCGCGAGCAGTCGGGCCTCACCGATGAGGATACCTGGGGCCAGTACCTGGCTCAGATGGGCACCACCCCCTCCGAGATTCGCGAGCAGATCATCGACAACTACGTTTCCCGTGAGCTGATCAAGGAAGGTGCCGAGGAAAAGGGCATCACCGTCGATAGCTCCGAGATCGACAGCTATGTCGACAAGATGAAGGCCAACTACGATAGCGACGAGAAGTGGCAGGAAGCTCTCTCCCAGGCCGGTATGACTGAGCAGGAATACCGCGATGAGCTGGACCTGCAGCTGAAGGCCAAGGATCTGTACGCGACGTTCGCCTCCACCGATGAGCCGAGCAACGACGACATGCTGCAGTACGCCCAGATGTACGCCAGCGCCTATGACGGAGCTAAGCGTTCCTCGCATATCCTGTTCAGCTCCGATGACGAGGCCACGGCTCAAGAGGTTCTGAACAAGATCAACTCCGGCGAGCTCGACTTCGCCACGGCCGCCAAGCAGTACTCCACCGACACCTCCTCGGCTTCCGAGGGCGGCGATGTGGGTTGGGATAAGACCAACTCGTTCGTGACCGAGTACACCGATGCTTTGAACAACCTTTCCAAGGACCAGGTCAGCGGCCTTGTGACCAGCACTTACGGTATTCACATCATCAAGTGCACCGACGTGTTCAACGCTCCGAAGGAAACCGCCGAGGACGGTACTCAGAGCGTGAAGGTGACCAGCGTCGATCAGATTCCGAGCGAGTGGCGCGAGACCATCAAGTCCTCGCTGCAGTCGCAGAACCAGTCCACTGCCTACCAGAACTGGCTGACCGAGAAGAAGAACAGCTCCAACCTGACCATCAACGACATGCCTTCCGGCCTGTCCTACGATGTTGACATGTCGAAGTACAGCAGCGATTCGACCTCGAGCAGCAGCTCTTCCAGCACGACCTCCAGCACGAGCAGCTCTTCCAGCTCGTCTTCGTCGAGCAGCTCCAGCTCGAGCTCTTCCGCAAACTAGCGGCAAGGCGAAAATAGTCTGGAAAGGAACCCTGGCTTCAGGGTTCCTTTCTTTGTTTGAAGGGAAAGCAATGAGCGAAGATATCACCGCAGCAAGCCCGCTGTTCGAATTGCACGATGCGGAGGTGGTGCGCGCGTCGAAAACCATCTTGCATGTGGACGAGTTCCACCTTGGCCTGGGTGAGAACATTGCCATCATCGGGCCGAACGGCGCGGGCAAATCGACGTTCGTGAAGCTGATCACGCGCGAAGTCATGCCGCTTTACCGTGAAGAGCCGCCGGTGCGCTTCATGGGTAACCCCCGTGCGATTCTGACCGATGTCCGCAAGTCGTTGGGCATCGTGTCCTCGACCATGCAGTCGCAGATCAACGTGCATCTGCCGGCCTCCGAGATAGTGGAAGGCGGGCTGTTCGGCACGCTGGGCTTGCCGCGCCATGTTCAGCCGACCGCCAAGACGCACGCCCGCGCGTTGGAAGCAATGGATATGCTCGGGGTGGCGAATTTGGCCGATCAGGATATCCTCACGATGTCGAGCGGGCAAGCTCGCCGCGTGCTGATAGCGCGCGCCCTGGTGCACGAGCCGGGGACGCTGCTGCTTGACGAGCCCTGCACAGGCCTTGACCCCGAGGGCATGTACTATGTGCGCTCGTCTATGCGCAAGCTGGCGCAGGCAGGCGTGGGCATCGTGCTGATCACGCATTACCCGGAGGACATCATCCCCGAGATCGGCCGCCTGGTTCTTGTCAAGGACGGCACGATATTCGCCGATGGCCCGAAAGACGAGATGCTGACTGACGAGAAAATGGAAGGTCTTTTCGGCGTACCTTTGAAGGTTGCGCGGAGTGGCGAAAACAAAGAATATTTTTCTCTTGTGAGCGCTTATTAAATGATGTAGAATACCAATTCGCTGCATAAGACTTGCACGGTATACGTGCAGGGCAGCATTCGAGCAAGCGGAGAGATGACCGAGCTGGCCGAAGGTGCACGATTGGAAATCGTGTATACGCCAAAAGCGTATCTGGGGTTCGAATCCCCATCTCTCCGCCAGATAACTTCTGCGGCAGCCGATAAGGCTGCCGCGTGCTATACGACCCGTTCTATGTGGGTCGCGCCCTAAGCGGAGGGGTGGCAGAGTGGTTGAATGCGGCGGTCTCGAAAACCGTTTCACCCGTAACCCGGGTGACGAGGGTTCGAATCCCTCCTCCTCCGCCAGTAACGTTAAAGCCCGGTTCGCCGGGCTTTTTTGTTGCCCAGGCAAACTTAGTGGATTCGAACCGATGAGGTGGAATTCCGTGAAGCAAGCGTGCCAGTGGCACGTTTGTAGGAATTCGCTCGACTGAGCTTGCGAAGGAGGGGTGCGGGTTCGCGAAGCGAAGGCGCGAATCCCTCCTCCTCCGCCAGCTTTTAGAGCAGCGTCCGGACTCCGGGCGTTTTTCTTTTCTTTGGTTCTATCAGAGGATTCGAACCGATGAGGTGGAATTCTCTAATCTTATCTATGAATAATACATTTTTGTGAATCTAGCTGGTTGAATATTAATCCAAGATAACTTTGTGAATAACTCGCATGACATCTTTCGCTGGAATTCACCGCATACCTATACTGGCCTTACCCTCCAAACAGAAAGGACTCATCATGAACGATGCAGCCAACACCCTCGCGAAATTCAAGAAGGCGAACAAGCTCGTTCGCCTGGCGTTTCGCAAGAACGGCCCGAAAAGCTTCAAGCGCGGCCAAGGCGCCCTGCTGAAGGCCCTGTACGACAACGACGGCGCCAAGCAGAAGGACCTGACCAAAACCCTGGGTATGAACCGTTCCTGCTTAAAGGACATAGTGAAGAAGGCCAAGCGCAACGGTTATGTTGAGATAGAAAACGTCGACGAGCCGCGCACCTATAAGGTGAATCTGACGGATTTGGGTCGCGAGCTGGTCGAAAAGCGAATCAAAGCCAACGACGCGGTCGCCGAGGATGTACTTTCTTGCCTCACTGCCGAGGAAGCGCAGCAGCTGCACGACCTTTCCGAGAAACTGATAGTTTCCCTGAAGGAAAAGGGAATCAGCGGCAAGAAGAAGGGCTACAAGGTCCGTCGCAGGAAGCATCGTCGCCACTAATGGGCGAAAGCCTGAAGAATTAGACTAATCGTCTGTCCCATGCCAAGAAGGGCCGAAAGCCGCGTTACACTGCAATGCAGATGCAAATGCAGGAAGCGCGGCTTTCTGCATGAGGATGAGAAAGGAAGCTGCAATGGCCGATCGCGTAGTCGAAGGTTCCACTGACGAAGTTCCCGAGATCCCCGAAGTGCTTGAGAAGGTGCTTCTATTTTCCCTGAACGAGGCGAAGGAAAAGCTCAGTCAGAGCCAGGAGGTAGTCCCGTTCACGTCCCTCGTGGTGAAGGACAACCTGTTCATTGAGAACCACCCCGGATCCACGGTAGAGGAGTGCTTCAACGCTGCCCGCCACACTGTGGAGCATGCTCAGGGCGCGCAGGCGTATTGCCTGTGCTACGACGGCTATGTTGAGGTAGATGAGGGTACCAAGGACGCGATTATCGCGGAAGGTGGCGTTCCCGGAGCCGACAACGCTTTCGCCGTGGGCTATCTGTACGAGTTGGGCGAGGATGGCAAGCCCTCCTTCGAGCAGGAGCCGGCCTATATCGGTCCCGCGCCGAACTTCATGATCGCGCTGCGTCCCGCCGGCGAGTACTCCGATGCCGAGATAGACGACAAGTACACCGAGCCTGACGTTGCCGAGGGCGAGCTTCCCGAGGAATAGCGCCCGATTTACAGCTTTCGCGCCAATAAGAGCCCCTGTGCCGACGAAACGCCGGCGCAGGGGCGCTTTCTTGCTGCTGGGTTTTTGCCAGGTTCGCGCTAGCGATTGCGAGCTATTTGCCAGCTTTCCGCAAGATATGGGGCATAAGATGGATTCGCGGTTGAAGGCGCAGGGCCTTGGAGCAGGGGTTTTGCGCCTTAAGCGCAGCGATGTGTTTGTGTCGAATCGGTGTGCAGAGGCGTGGATTTGACTGCAAAAGGGGCGGCGCGGGCGAAAAGGCTGCTACTATATCAGGGCTAATTCCTGCCCCGGTGTATGCCTTCACCAGCCCGGGGCCGTAAAGTCCAAAGGAGGTGAGCTGATGAAGGCTTACGAACTGCTGTTTTTCGTTGCTCCGTCTACTGACGAAGAGTCCCGCACCAACGCTATGAACCGTATCCAGACCACGATCACCAATGGTCAGGGCACGATCGACAACGTCGATGAGTGGGGCAAGCGTAAACTCGCTTACGAGATCAACGGTCTGACCGACGGTGTTTACACCCTCGTCGACTTCCATGCCGATCCCGCTGAGGTTGCAGAACTCGATCGCGTACTGCGCATCTCCGATGTCGTTGTTCGCCACATGATCGTGAAGCGCACCGACCGCGAATAAGGTTTGAAAGTGGGGGCCATCAATGAGTCCCCGGCATGAGAAGAGGTAGAAACATGAGCATCAATCGAGTCATGATCAGCGGAAATCTTACGCGAGATTCCGAAAGCCGCCAAACCCAGAGCGGTATGAACATCCTTTCTTTCGGCGTTGCCGTCAACGACCGCCGCAAGAACCCGCAAACCGGCGATTGGGAGGATTATCCGAACTTCGTCGACTGCACCATGTTCGGCACCCGCGGCGAGAAGCTGCAGGCGTACCTGGTCAAGGGCACGAAGGTGGCCATCGAGGGCAAGCTGCGCTACAGCTCTTGGGAATCCAAGGACGGCTCGCGTCGCAGCAAGCTTGAGGTGATCGTCGACGAGATCGAGTTCATGAGCCGCAACAACAATGCCGGCCAGGGCTACGGCAACGGCGCTTCCGCAGGCTACGCTCCTGCTCCCGCCGCAATGCCCGCTCCCGCCGCGCCCGTTGTGGATGCCTCTGCTTCTGTTTACGACGAAGACATTCCGTTTTAAGCGAAAGAGGTTTACCAAATGTCCGATTACGCGAAGCAGCCTCGTCGCAAGTACTGCCAGTTCTGCAAAGAGGACTCGGAGTACATCGACTACAAAGATACTCAGATGCTGCGTAAGTATGTTACCGACCGCGGGAAGATCAAGCCCCGCCGCGTGACGGGTGCCTGCACCCAGCACCAGCGCGACATCGCGAACGCCGTCAAGCGCGCCCGCGAAATGGCTTTGATGCCCTACGCTGTTCCCGCAATCAGCGGCCGTGGCGACCGCCGCAACCGCTAGGCGCAAGGAGGAACCATGAAAGTCATCCTGCTCCAAGAGCTTAAGGGCAAGGGCGGCGAAGGCGACGTCGTGGACGTTGCCCCCGGCTTTGCTAACAACTACCTGATGCCCCAGGGCATCGCCATCCTGGCTACGAAGGGCAACCTGAAGCAGCTGGAGATGCGCAAGAACAACATCGCCAAGCGCGAGGCCACTCGCCTTGACAACGCCAACAAGACCCAGGCTGCGCTTGAGGGCGCGACCGTGAAGGTTGACGCGAAGGTCGGCGAGGAAGGCCAGCTGTTCGGCTCGGTCACCTCGACCCAGATCGCCGAGGCCATCAAGGAGAACCTTGGCGTGGAAATCGACCGTCGTCGCGTCGAGCTGAGCCACCCGATCAAGATGGCCGGCGAGCACGAGGTCACCATCTCCATCTACCGCGAGATCAAGGCCACCGTCAAGCTGCTGGTCGGCGTTGACGAGGTTGCCGCCGAGGAAGAGGCCGCTGAGGCCACCGAGGCTGCTGCCGAGGCCGCTGCCCCCGCCGTGGAGGCCGCTGCTGAGGAAGCTGCCGAATAACAGTTTCGACTGCATTTGATTTGGGAAGCCCCTGCCGAATGTTCGGCGGGGGCTTTTGCTTTCCACCTTGGTTTGAACGCCTTTTCCACACCGCCGCCGCAGGCCGTGGAATCGCTTTTGACGGCGCGATTCGACGGTGGCCTGGCGGGTGGCTGCGATATGATGGGACGACACGAGGAAAGGAACCGCCATGCCCGCCGACATCCCCTACAACCCCGATTTCGCGCCCGAAGCCCCTGCTGCGAGCAGGCAGATTGAGCCGCAGAACATCGAGGCCGAGAAGTCGGTTCTGGCAGCGTGCCTGCTTAACCAGGACGCTATTGAGGAAGTGGCGTCGCGTCTGGTCCCCGAGAACTTCTATAGAGCCTCCCATCAGCGCATATTCGAGTCGATGGTCGATCTATACATCAGGCATATTCCCGTCGACCATATTTCGGTTGCTGATAATTTGAAAGCTGCGGGACAGCTTGAGGCCGTCGGCGGAAAACCTTACCTGCTTGAGCTTGCTGACAACACGTTTGCGCTGACCAACTGGCAAAACCATGTGGCTATCGTCAAGCGCACGTCCATTCTGCGCGACCTTATCCGCGCTTCCGGCGAGATAAAGTCACTTGCCTACGACGCGCCCGACGATTTGGGAGTCGTGGTTGAAGAGGCCGAGAAAACCCTGTTCAAAGTGACGGAGAAGCGCGTTTCATCGGCGTTTACCGGCATCGATACGCTGCTGGTGCAGGCGTTCGGCGAATTGCAGGAGATGGCCGAGCAGAAGAGCAACATATCCGGCGTGGCCACGGGTTTCAAAGACATCGATGACCTGTTCCATGGCTTCCGCGGCGGCGACTTGATCATTCTGGCCGCCCGACCTGGCGTCGGCAAGACGGCGTTCGCGCTGAACCTGGCCACTAGCGCGGCGAAACTGGGGACGTCGGTGGCGTTCCTGTCGCTGGAAATGAGCGCATCGCAGCTGGTTCAGCGCGTGTTGGCCTCGGAGGCCCGTGTGAGCCTGTCGGGAATTCGCGCCGGCAAGATCCAAGATGCCGACTGGTCCGCCATCATCGAGGCATCCGGCGCGCTTTCGCAGCTGGACATCAAGTTCGACGACACGCCGGCGCTTTCCATCCTTGAACTGCGTGCGAAGGCTCGTCGTGAGCTGCGCGATGTGAAGAAGGGCTTCATCATCGTCGACTACCTGCAGCTGATGCAGCCGCCTACCGTGCGCCGCGACGGCAACCGCGCCGTTGAGGTCGCAGAGATTTCGCGAGGCCTTAAGGTGCTGGCGAAGGAAATGGACATGCCGGTGCTCGCGCTCTCGCAGCTTTCCCGTGCGGTCGAAATGCGCGGCAAGAAGCGACCGATGCTTTCCGACCTGCGAGAATCCGGCGCTATCGAGCAGGACGCCGACATCGTCATGTTCATCGACCGAAGCATGGACGAGATGGAGGCCGAAAGCGAGGATCGCCCGGATCTGGGCACCGCCGAGCTTATCGTGGCCAAGCACCGCAACGGCCCGACGCGCGATATTACGTTGGCCTTCAACGCCGAGTACACCCGCTTCATGGATTTCATCGACGATTCGCGCGTGCCCGACTACATTTAACGCCACGTGCGCGGGATTGGCGGGTAAACTGGACATATGACAGAGAGCCTGACATTCATCCATGCAGCCGATTTGCATCTCGGCGCTCCTTTTCGCGGTCTCGGCCGCGTGAGCGAGACATGGGCTGCTCGCCTGATGCGGGCCATTTCCGAGTCGTTCGATCGCGTTGTTGATGTGGCGCTTGAGCGTAAGGTCGACTTCGTGGTCATTGCGGGCGATATCTTCGATGCGACGCGCTCTTCTTATGGCGACTACCTGCACTTTTTCGAGGGAATGCGCAAGCTCGGACGCGCGGGCATTCCCGTTTACCTGGTGACGGGCAATCACGACCCGTACACGTCGTGGAAGCAGGGGTTGCTGCTGCTTCCGGAAAACGCGCACATGCTGCCGGCTGACAAGCCCGGCTTCGAGCTGTTCGAGCGCGATGGGCGGCCGCTCTGCCTGATAGCGGGGCGCGGCTACTACAACCAGACATGGCCGGCTGACGAATGCATCGCCGAGGGGCTTACCCGAAAGGCGGCCGAGCAAGCGCTGGTTGCGGCGCGCCCTGACGCTGCCGATGCGCCCTTCGCGGTGGGCGTTTTGCATAATGGGTTGAATTTGGACCCGATAAAAGCCCCGGTCAAACCTTCTTTCCTGATGAAATCGGGCATCGATTACTGGGCATGCGGGCATATTCACCAACCATATGTTTACCCTGACGAGCAAGATCCGCGCATCGTTTTCTCGGGCTGCATTCAGGGGCGCGACATCAAGGAAACCGGCCCGCGCGGCGTGTACGAGGTCACGCTGACGCAGGGGCGGCCGGCGCGTATCGAGTTCATTCCGACGGCGAGCGTCGTGTGGCAGAAGCTGAAGGTGGACGTGTCCGATTGCGCGACCTTGCCCGCAGTGTCCGACCTGGTCATGCGCGAGTTGTTCCGCGTGAACGGCAAGGCGCATTGCGAGGAGATGGTGTCCCGCGTCACGCTTGCCGGCAAAACGCCGCTGCATTCCATGCTTGCTAGGCCCGACGTTTGCGAAGACCTACGCAAGCACATCAACGATTCCTACTCCGCATTTTTCTGCGATGCGGTCATCGATGCCACGCGTGAGCCGCGCGACAAGAAGGCGCTGCGCGAAGAGGGCCTGTTCCCGGCCGTGCTGATGAAGGTTGCCGCCGATCAGCGCTCGAACCCGGATGATCAGGTGGCGTTTCTTCAGAAGGAATTCCTTGCTCGTGGGCTGCAGCTTCCCGCGGCATGCGCCCGCAAGGCCGACAAGCTTACGGGCCGTGCGGAAGACCTTGCGCTTGACCTGCTTAATCGAGGTGATGGCCAATGAGCCGCAAATACCTAGAGCAGGTGAAGATAACGGCGTTCGGTGCCTTTTCCAATCGTGTCGTGGGGCCGTTCGGACCGGGCATGAACGTGGTGTTCGGCGAGAACGAGGCCGGCAAAACGACGCTTTCGAGCTTTATCGGCGGCGTGCTGTTCGGGTGGGAAGATGCCCGTGGGCGCCGTAACACCTACAAGCCGGAAAACGCCGAGCGCGCGGGGTCGCTGCTGTTCGCCGCCGCGGATTCTGACGAGATGGCGGAGCTTTCCCGCGTGCGCAACGCAGACGGTTTGCAGGGCGACGTGGCGCTTGCGTCGGATATCGACCGCGACACGTACAAGACGATGTTCTCGCTGAACAGCGACGAGTTGCGCGGATTGAGCAACAGCAACGACGTGACGGCGAAGCTGCTTACGGCGGGATCGGGCACGGAATCGTCGCCTGCCCATGCGCTGACGGATTTGCAGGAGCGCATCGCCGGATACACCTCGCGCGCGGCGGCTATGGAGCATTCGCTTGCGAACCTGGCGGCCGAGCAGGACGAGGTGCGTGAGCAGATTTCCGTGGCGTCGGCCCAGATGGAGCGCTTGAAGCGCGAGAACCAGGAGCTTTCCGAGCTTGGCCCCGAGCGAGATCGGCTGCTGGCGAAGCTTTCCGAGCTGAACCGATCCATCGAGTCGATGACCGCCGCCCGCGCCGAGCTTGAGAAGCTTGAGGATACGATCGATTCGCTGAAAGCCCAGGTGGCGGAACTGACGGAGCAGGAGGAAGACCTGCGCCGAGATCATCGCGCCGCCTTGCGCGAGCACCCCGCCGAGCTTACCGCCATCAATGCCGCCGATGAGCGTCGCCTACGCGACCGTATTGATGCGCTCGCCTCCGACGAGGCGAAACGCGAGCATGCCGTGGACCTAGCGCGCGACAATCACGCGACTTCCAAGGCTGCCTACGAGGCGCTGCAAGAGGCCGCGGGCACGCCTTCCGAGGAGCCGCGCGCAAAGGTGAACCAGTACCTGCAGGTCATCCTATCCGTCGCGCTGCCTGTGATATTCATGGCTGCTGGCGTGCCGCTGTTCATGCATGGCCGCGAAGTTTCCAGCCTTTCGTACACGACGCTCGGATTCGGCCTGGTCGTGGCAGCCGTTGTCATGGCGTTTGCCGCTATCGTGCTTATCGTCCGCCCGAATAAGGCGTCCAGTCCGGCGGATACACGCTTGGAGGACGCCCGTTGGGTGATGCTGCAGGATTCGAAGAAGCTGGAAGGCACGCTGGCCGATCAGAGGCAGCTGGCCGCGCGGATATCCGCCGAGCTTGCGAATATGGGGCTTGCCGGGGCCGAGGGATCGCTGCGCCGTGCGAGGGCGATGCTCGACGAGGCGAAGGAAGTGCGCGCCGAAAGCCAGCTTTACCTGCAGCGCAAGCAAGCTGCCGTTTCGCGCCGAACCTCCGATGAGGCCGCTCTGGCCGATGCCGAGGCGCGCCGCGACGAGCTGTTCGCCAAGGCCGAGCTGCCGGAGAACACGCTTTCGGCCCTTGACGCGGCAATTGATGCCCGCGCCCGCCAACGCGAGGGGCTGATGGATACTTGCGAGCACCTGAACAGGCGATACGGCGAACTGAAGCAGACGTTAGACCAGGCGCGCGGCGAGCGGTCGTTCGACGAGCTGAAGCTTCGCTACCAGGAATTGCAAACCCGTCGCGATCGCAGCGCCGTCGAGCTGGCCGAGCTGCTGCTTGCCCGTCGTATGTTGGAAACGGCCATTTCGGCTTGGGAAAGCAAAAGCCAGCCTGAGGTGTATCGCAAGGCCGGAGAGCTGCTTTCCCTGATGACCGAGGGAAAATGGGTGAAGGTTGAGATGAGCGGCGAGGGCCATATGCTGGTGACCGACGCGCTTCATAATCGCCGCGACCCGCTACGGCTGTCGCTTGGCACCTGCCAGCAGTTGTACCTGGCGCTTCGCATCGCGCTTCTGCTGACGGCGGACAACGTGGGCGCCGCCATCCCGATAATCGCCGATGACATCCTGGTGAACTTCGACGCGCGCCGCCGCGTAGGCGCCGCCCGAGCGCTGGTGGAGCTGTCCCGGAAACGCCAGGTCATTCTGCTTACCTGCCACGAAGAAATAGTTGATACCGTGCGGGCTTGCGATCCGCAGCTTCGCGTGGTTCATCTGTAGTATATTGTCATGGTTGCGACACTGAAATCGAAAGGACGCGCACACATGCCCAGCACCGTATTAGTAGGCGCCCAATGGGGCGACGAGGGTAAAGGCAAGATCACCGACCTGATTGCCAGCGACTTCGACTACGTTGTTCGCTATCAAGGCGGCAACAACGCAGGTCACACGGTTATTCATGGTGACAAGAAGCTTGCACTGCACCTGATGCCTTCCGGCGTCATGTACGAGAACGCCATCCCGGTCATCGGCAACGGCGTCGTCGTGGACCCGGGCGTGCTGGTCAAGGAAATGGCCATGCTGCAATCCGAGGGCATTTCCTGCAAGAACCTGAAGATCAGCTGCGATGCGCATGTGATCATGCCGTACCACAAGGACTTGGACGGCGCCGATGAGAAGAGCCTCGGCGAGCACAAAATCGGCACCACCAAGCGTGGCATCGGTCCGTGCTATCAGGATAAGGTCGCCCGCAAGGGCATCCGCATCCAGGATCTGATGGACGAGAAGATCTTCCGCCTGAAGGTTGAGACCGCGCTTTCCCAGAAGAATCCCATCCTGGAGAAGATCTACGGCCTGCACACCTACACGGTCGACGAGATCTGCGAGGAATACCTGCCGTACGCGCGCATTCTGAAGCCGTACATGGCCGAAACTGCGTACATGCTCAACGAGGCCGTGCGCGAGGGCAAGTCCATCCTGTTCGAGGGCGCGCAGGGCACGCTTTTGGACATCGACCACGGCACGTACCCCTTCGTCACCTCGTCTTCCTGCTGCGCCGGCGGCGCGGCCACCGGATCTGGCGTGGGCCCTGTGCGTATTGACCGCGTGCTGGGCATTCAGAAGGCTTACATCACGCGCGTAGGCGGCGGCCCCTTCCCGACCGAGCTGAACTACGCGGAAAACGGCGGCACCGGCCAGGACGCCGAGGACGGCGAGACGCTGTGCCAGGTGGGTCACGAATATGGCGTGACCACGGGCCGCAAGCGTCGCTGCGGTTGGTTCGATGCCGTCATCGCGCGCTACGCCGCCGACGTGAACGGCCTCACTGACGTGGCGCTGACCAAGCTCGATGTGCTTTCGGCCTTCGATACCATCAAGGTTTGCGTTGCCTATGAGTGCAACGGCAAGCGCTACGATTACTTCCCCATGCAGCAGAGCGTGCTGTTCCACGCCACGCCCATCTACGAGGAGCTGCCGGGCTGGAAGGGCCAGGACATCACCGAGTGCCGCAGCTTTGAGGAGCTGCCGGAGAACGCGCAGAAGTACGTCGAGTACCTGGAGAAGACGGTCGGCGTGCCGATCAGTATCGTGGCCGTCGGTCCTGACCGCGACCAGACGATCATGCGAGGCTGGTAATTTTGGTTCCGATTTGCCTACGGCGAATCGGAAGCGCTCGATGCTGTGGCCGCCTGATGCACGCCGTCTTCGCACGAACCCGCGAGCTTGCGTACCTGAAGTACGCGGCGCCCGCGCGTTCCCGCGAATATGACGCACCTCAGGCGCCCTCGCTGACTTTTTCCTGGTCAGCGATGGGTTGTGATATGTGTAAGGAACCGCTTTGCGGTTCGAAAGATAGGGAAAGGCTGTGAGTGTGAACATCCTGGTTCTTGGCGGCGGCGGCCGCGAGCATGCTATTTGCTGGGCGCTGGCCAAGTCGCCGCGCTGCGAGAAGCTGTATGCGGCTCCGGGCAACGGCGGTTCGGCCGCCGTGGCTGAAAACGTTTCCGGCCTTGACGCCTCCGACGGGCAGGCCGTTCTGGCGTTTGCGCAGGAACACGGCGTTGAGCTGGTCGTCATTGGCCCCGAGGCTCCGCTCGTGGCCGGCGTGGCCGACGTGCTGCGCGAAGCTGGCCTGGCCGTGTTCGGCCCCGATGCGCAGGGAGCGCAGCTTGAGGGCAGCAAAACCTACAGCAAGGAATTCATGGACGCTAACGGCATTCCCACGGCGCGCTACGGCAGCTTTACCGAGCTTGAGCCGGCGCTTGCCTACGTGGCTGAGCTGGGTGCACCCATCGTGGTGAAGGCCGACGGCCTGGCTGCCGGCAAGGGCGTCGTGGTGGCCGAGACTGTGGAAGAGGCCAACGAGGCCGTCCGCAGCTGCTTCGACGGTGCGTTTGGCGAGGCCGGGTCGAAGGTGCTCATCGAGGAATGCCTGACCGGGCCTGAGTGCTCGCTTCTGGCCTTCGTGACCGGTGGCAAGGCGCACTGCATGGCCACCGCACAGGACCACAAGCGCGCCTTCGACGGCGACCGCGGCCCGAACACGGGCGGCATGGGCGTGTATTCCCCGGTGCCCATCGTTACCGACGATGAGCTGGCTCAGATGCAGCAGGTTATGGAAACCGCGGCTGCGGCCACTGCTCGCGAGCCGTTCGCCAACGACTACCGTGGCGTGCTGTACGGCGGCTTCATGCTGACGCCGGCCGGCCCGAAGGTGCTGGAGTTCAATGCGCGCTTCGGCGATCCGGAGACGCAGGTTGTGCTTCCGCGCCTGAAGAACGACCTGGTGGACGTGATGATGGCGGTTGCCGAGGGGCTCCCCGACGACATTGACCTGGCGTGGGATGACCAGTGGGCGGTGTGCGTTGTGCTGGCCAGCGCCGGTTATCCGGGCAGTTATGAGAAGGGCAAGGTCATCCTGGGCATCGACGATGCCGAGGCGATCGAGGGCGTGACGGTGTTCCATGCCGGCACCGCCCGCAATGCCGATGGCGAGCTTGTGACTGCCGGCGGGCGTGTGCTGAACGTGGTCGCGCTCGGCGATAGCTTCGAGGCGGCGCGCGAGAAGGCATACGAGGCCTGCGACCTCATCAATTTCGAGGGCAAGCAGCTGCGAAGCGACATCGGCGCGAAGGCGGCCGCTGGTCGCGGCGCCTGGGCATAGATTGGCTAGCCCGGCGAGCCTCGGTTGAGGTTCGCTAAAGATTGGGTAATTTTCCGAATGGCGGGCATCGTGCCCGTCGTTCGGCGTATTTGGAGTATGAGAAAAGGGGTCATCTGCATGTTGTCAGAACGTCTGCTTTCGACCGTGGTTCGCGAATGCACGAACCAGTATTTGAAGCTCAAGCCCACCGAAGAGACGATGATGCCCGCCCCTGACCCGGGTAAACGCTACATGCTGTACATGCACGTGCCGTTCTGCGAGCGCTTGTGCCCGTACTGCAGCTTCAACCGCTTCCCCTTCGCCGAGGACCGCGCGCGCCCGTACTTCGAGAATATGCGCAAGGAAATGCGCATGCTGAAGGACCTGGGCTACGACTTCGACAGCGTTTACATCGGCGGCGGCACGCCCACCATCATGATCGATGAGCTGTGCGACACCATTGACCAAGCGCGTGAGCTGTTCAGCATCAAGGAAGTTTCGAGCGAGACCAACCCGAACCACCTGATCCCCAGCTATCTGGATAAGCTGCAGGGCCGCGTGCAGCGCCTGTCCGTTGGCGTGCAGAGCTTCGACGACGGGCTGCTCAAGCAGATGGACCGCTACGAGAAGTACGGCTGCGGCCAGGAGATTATGGAGCGCATTCAGGATGCGAGCCCGTACTTCGTGTCGATGAACGCCGACATGATCTTCAACTTTCCGGCGCAGACGCCCGACATTCTGATCAACGACATCGAGCGCGTGGTGGAAAGCGGCTGCACGCAGACGACGTTCTACCCGCTGATGGCGTCGCCCTCGGTTGAGCGCAGCTTGGCTCGCACCGTCGGCGCCGTGGATTACGACCGCGAGCAGCAGTACTACGAGATCATCTGCGACCTTCTGACCGGCGGCCCGACGCATCTGTTCGAGCATGGCAGCGCTTGGACGTTCAACAGGCGCAACACGTCGGCTTCGGGCGAGGATGCGATGATCGACGAATACGTCGTCGATTACGAGGAGTATCCGGCTATCGGCAGCGGCGGCATCACGTATTTGGGCAGCAACCTGTACGTGAACACGTTCAGCGTGAAGGATTACAACAAGGCCATCGAGTCCGGTCGCATGTCCATCATGGGCAAGACGACGTTTTCCCTGCGCGATCGCATGCGTTACCGCTTCATGATGCAGCTGTTCGGCCTGCGCCTGGATAAGAAGCAGTTCAAGGCCGATTTCGGTTGCTCTGTGGAAGCTGGCTTGCCGGTTGAGATGTCGTTCATGACCGCAGCTGGCGCCTTCGCCACGAACAATGACGACGAGCTGACGCTGACGCCGAAGGGCCGCTACCTGACCGTAGTGATGATGCGCCAGTTCTTCATCGGTGTGAACAACCTGCGTGACCAGGCCCGCGCTGCGCTTCCGGGCGAGGAGCGCGAGCTTTTGTTCGGCAGCGGCTGCGCGAAGGCTGAGTAGGGCAGCGACGACGTTCGCGCCGCTGGGCGCCTATGGGTCGCTCTGTGCGTGGGTTGCGTTTCATGCGATGCCGACGCCTTGGTTATTCGCTCGTGTTTGCGGTCCGTTATGCGAAGGTCGTGCGAACTGCGAATAAATTTGCGCAGATGGGTTGACGCGCCCCCAGCGTTTCCGTATTATACTAACTCGCGTTCGAAACGAACGAATCCGGTCGGGTAGCTCAGTTGGTAGAGCAGGGGACTGAAAATCCCCGTGCCGAGGGTTCAAGTCCCCCTCCGACCACCATTAACAATGCAGAGCCTTTCGGGGCTCTGCTTTTTTATTCCCACTAGGTCACCGACTTGAACCCTGCGAAGGGAAAACAGCCCAGTGGGCTGTTTTCTAAGGAGGGCGCGAAGCGCCCGACGTATGCGATTTCGCGAAGCGAAAGCGCGTCAAGTCCCCCTCCGGCGATCATTAACAATGCAGAGCCTTTCGGGGCTCTGCATTGTTATTCCCACCAGGTCAGTGACTTGAACCCTGCGAAGGGAAAACAGTGTCGCCCTGCGGGCTTTCTAGTATGGGTTGAGCTCTCGCTCAACCCTACGAAATAATTGCTGTTGGGTTTAATGCTTCAGCAATGCGTTGTTGAGCTGCCTCAAATTTCGTGGGCGCGAGCGAAAGCTCGTGCAGTAATTGAGAGCGCGTAGCGCGACACTGACCTTTTAGCCGTAAATCGCCCGACGTATGCGATTTCGCGAAGCGAAAGCGCGTCAAGTCCCCCTCCGGCGA
>CAVBPP010000034.1:0-16231 GCA_963597295.1 Paratractidigestivibacter sp.
GGCTGTGGTAGCATGGGCGCAAGACAAGACGAATAGCAGCGATGGGGAAGGCGACGGCGAAGCGGAAACAGCTTCCGACCAGGCGTAACAGTTCGGAACCCCGCCCCCGCACCCAACCCGCGCAATCGCGAATAGAAAGAAGACAACCATGTGCTTGGCAATTCCCGCGAAAATAGCCTCGCTTGACGGCGAGGGCCTGGCCACCGTCGACATCCTCGGCGTGACGCGCAGCATCTCCATCGACCTGACCCCGCAGGCGGGCGTCGGCGACTTCGTGCTGGTGCACGCCGGCTTCGCCATCGAGGTGGTCGACCCCGACTACGCGCAGGAAACCATCAACCTGATCAAGGAATTCCCCGAGATAGCGGGCGATGAGCTGCCCGAAGGCGCCCTGGCGTAAGGCGGCTGGCATGTCTGATATCGAATCTGCTACCGTGACGGCCGGCGCTGGCGCCGGCGAGCCCGCCGCGTCCAACACGCCCGCCGCGCCTGCCGCCTCCACGCCCGCCGCGCCCCTCAACATCCACCATTCCCGCACCGCCGACGAATCCGAAATCCGCAGCGAACTCGCGGCCTTCAAGGATCCGAAGCTCGCTCGCGGCTTGATTGACTCCATCGCTAAGCTCGCGCCGAATCGCGAGGTCACCGTCATGGAGGTCTGCGGCACGCACACCGTCGCCATCGCGCGCAACGGCATCCGCAATCTCATGCCCGAAGGCGTGCGCCTGGCGTCGGGCCCGGGCTGCCCCGTGTGCGTCACGTCGAACCGCGACATCGACGCCGTCATCGCGCTCTGCCGCATCCCCGGCGTCACCATCGCCACCTTCGGCGACATGACGCGCGTGCCGGGCAGTTCGTCTTCCCTGCTCAAGGAGCAGGCGGCCGGCAAGAACGTCGAGATTTGCTACAGTCCGCTCGACGCGCTGACGCTTGCCAAGCAGCGCCCTAGCGAGCAGATTGTCTTCGTGGGCGTCGGTTTCGAAACCACTACGCCGCTGGTGGCCATGGCCATCAAGCGCGCCGCTGCCATGGGGCTTGAAAACTTCAGCGTGCTTGCCGCGCACAAGAACATGCCCGGCGCGCTCGAGCAGTTGGTGAACGACCCGTCGCTGAAGCTTGACGCGCTCATTCTGCCTGGTCACGTGGCTACTATCACCGGCACCGCACCGTTTGAGTTCCTGGCGAAGCAATACGGCATCCCCGGCGTGGTGACGGGCTTCGAGCCCGTCGACGTGCTGCAGGGCATTGCCATGATCATGCGTCAGCTGCACGAGGGCCGCGCCGACGTGGAAATCGCCTACGCGCGCGGTGTTATGCCGCAGGGCAACCCCGTCGCGCTCGCCGCTATCGACGAGGTGTTCGAAACCTGCACCGCCACCTGGCGCGGCATGGGCGACATCCCCGGCAGCGGCTACCGTATCCGCGAGAAGTTCGCCAAGTTCGACGCGCTGCGCCGCTTTCAGCCTGAAATCGAGCAGACCATTGAGCCGCGCGGTTGCCGTTGCGGCGACGTTTTGCGCGCCCGCATTTCGCCGCACGACTGCCCGCTGTTCCGCAAAGTGTGCTCGCCGGAAAACCCCGTTGGCCCCTGCATGGTGTCAAGCGAGGGCAGCTGCGCCGCGTACTACCGTTATTACTAGGGGCTTTACGGATTTTCCCCCACAACTTTGATATGGGGAGTAAACTGTACGAGCAAATTAAGGCGATGTAAGGAAGCACCGCCATGAGAAAGGAGTCTGTCATGACCAAGATCGTCAATTCTTGGAACGACTGGGATCCGTTGAAGCGCGTCATCGTCGGCCGCTGCGAAAACTCCATGATCCCGCCCGAGGAGCCCGCTACCTCTGAAAAGGTGCCGGTTGATTCCGAGATGCGCGGTATGTGGGGCCTGCGTCCGCTGAAGACGGTCGAGCGCGGCAACGAGTGCCTGGAAAACCTGGTTAAGGCTGTGGAAGAGCGCGGCGTCATCGTCGACCGCCCGACCCCGCTTCAGTGGAACCAGAAGATCGGCACGCCTGACTTCACCAACGACTCCATGATGACCTGCATGCCGCCCCGCGACATCCTGCTCACCGTTGGCAACGAGATCATGTCCGCCGCCAACTCCTTCCGCTGCCGCTACTTCGAGTACCTGGCTTACTGGCCGCTCATGAAGCAGTACTTCGACGAGGATCCCGAGTTCCTGTGGACCCAGGCTCCGCGTCCGCGCCTGACCGATGCTTCCTACAAGCACAACTACTACGACGAGAAGATCACCCTCGAGGAGCGTCTTGTTCGTACCGCCAACAAAGACTTCGTGACCACCGAAGTTGAGCCGATGTGGGACGCCGCCGACGTTATGCGCATGGGCAAGGACCTGTTCATCCAGCATGGTCTGACCACCAACCGCACCGCCATGGAGTGGTTCCAGCGCTACTACCCCGAGCTGCGCGTGCATGCCATGAACTTCCCGGGCGACCCGTACCCGATCCACATCGACGCCACGTTCGTGCCGCTGCGTCCGGGCCTGATCATCAACAACCCGCATCGCCACCCCGACACGGGCCAGAAGGACATCTTCGAGGCCAACGATTGGCAGATCGTCGACGCCGCTCAGCCGGCCCACGACGAGCCGCCCGCGCTGTGCTACAGCTCCGTGTGGCTGTCCATGAACTGCCTGGTTCTGGACCCGAAGACGGTTATCGTCGAGGCCTCCGAGGTTTACCAGCAGCAGCAGATGGACGAGCTGGGCATGAACGTCATCCCGGTCGACCTGCGCGACGCTTACCCGTTCGGCGGCGGCCTGCACTGCTCCACCGCTGACGTTTATCGTGAGGGCGACTGCGAGGACTACTTCCCGAACCGCGTCAAGGACTGCACGCTCATTCACCCCGAGAAGTGGGACGACTAAGAGCGAACCCTCGCGAGCGTTTGGCCCCAGCGGCCTACGCGAAAGCGAGTTAGCTAACAGCTACGAAGGCCCGGCACCCAGGTGTCGGGCCTTTGCTGTGTGTAGGGTATTGCGCTCGGAGGACGGGGAGACAGCGCTTCGAGATTGCTGACCTCTGACGATCTCGTCTTGTGCACGCATTAAAGCAAGCAACTAGGGGCGCGGCACATGGGTGATGGGCCGTTTCGTGTCTTAATCAGAGAATGATCTTGTCCTTGTGAGGATGGCGCTGCAAATGAGAGCTGGCGATGCGCCGGCTACGCGCCCGGCAAGTTTACCATTTCGTATGAAACGCCTTCCGGCTTGAAAGCATCAGCGAACTCCTTCGGCGACATGGCCTTTACCGGCGAGTGCTCGAAATCTTTCACGTTGCGAGTGACGATAACATCAATGCCGTTGCGCTCGGCAGCGAAGGAGATGAGCGCGTCCTCGTAGTCAGACATTTCGGATTCATATGCGCGCTTGCAGTCCGCCTCCGTGACGTCGAAGACGTCGAACAGCTGGAACATCATCGGCAGCGCTTGCGTTGATTCGCTTTGGGATAACCCACGACGGTGCAAAACGTAAACGATGTCGGAGGTGGAAGATGCCGCTATGTAGGCGTCAAACTTCCGTAGAGCGGCAACGTCGTATGCGATATACGATTCCTCGAACCATTGGTCTTTCATTGCGATATCGATGACCACGTTGGCGTCAAAGCAGACTTTCATTGCGCATCAGTCCCGATAAGCCTGGCCAGACGCCTGTCCTTGATATCTTTCATTGTCCAGTTTTCCGGTAGTGGATTATCGCTCGCGCATCCAGCGAATTCCCGAAGCAGATTCCGTCGGGCGGCGTATTTGTCCTGCTTATCCGTCTGTTTGATGCATTCCGGCACCGATTGCTCGCGTTCCATGTATTCGTACAAGGCTCGAATGGCCTCCGAGGGACCCAGTCCTTCGCGTTCAAGCACCTGCGTTCCATGATTCTTCAGCGGCTCGGGCAGCCGCACGTTAAGTGTTGCGTTTGCAGCCATAATCGCCTCCTCTCGATTGGTCTAATTATAGTTGCTTGCATTACGTAATGCAAGCACAAATGTTCGCAACGCGTGAGTTTGCAACAACGAAGGCCCGGCACCCAGGTGTCGGGCCTTTTGCGTGTAGGGAAGTTGGCGATTTGCTGGTGAAGCGTGATGTGCATGCTACCGAAGGGCGCAGCGTTTACGGCATTAGTGAATCTCAATCACTCAGGCATGAAAAAGACGCCTGTAGGCGATTGAGCGGCATAATGCGTTCGGACGGAGTGTCGCCCTCTACTGTTGAGGTTTCGGCTCCGTCAATTTTTTGCAGTGCGGCGTCTTCGGCCTTAGTAAACCTCAACCACCGTCAACACGGTTCGGTCGACCTTGAAGGCTACGTCTCGGCCGGCGTAGGCCATGCGGTAGATGCGGTCGGGCTCGTGTTTGCTGCCGGCTCGGCGCGGGTCTTGGCGCAGCACCTCTATGAGGCCCGCTACCTTGCTGGGCTCGACGCGTTTCTGCAGTTCATCGGGGAAAACGACCTCAAGCACCTTCCAGGGCGAGTGCTCGATCCAGCCGCCGGTTGCCTCGGGGTGGCTGTCGGCGTAGGGAATGTAGGGCTTGATGTCGAAGATGGGCGTGCCGTCGCGCAGGTCGGCGCCCAGTACGTGGATGACCGGGCCCGCGTCGGTGAATTCGATATGGTCCAACGTGACGCAGGTAAGGCCGATGGGGTTCGGACGGAACGGGCTGCGCGTGGCGAACACGCCCTTGCGCTTGCTGCCCCCAAGGCGCGGCGGGCGCACGGTGGGCGACCATTTGCGGGCGGCGGGGGCCGAGGCCGCGGCGGGTCGCTCTGCGGATGAGCTGCGACCTTGCTCGGATCCCGTACCTTGGTCGGAGTCTCGCTTATCCGAGGTGCCGTTTTCCGCGTTCGCGGGGTTGCCCTTTGCGGTCGCGCCGCCCTTCCCAGCATCCGCGGGAATATCCTTCGCCGTCCCGCCCGGCTCGCCATTCTCGAACTGCCAGATAACCCACAGGTGCGTGAATTCCTCAAGCCCGTCAACCGCCGCATCAACGGCGAATTCCGGCTCGAACACAATGCGTCCCTGCAGGTGAGGCGCAACAAAACTATTACGGGGAATGCCGAACTTCTGCGGCATGTCGGTATACATATGAGCAATGGGTTCCATGCAGGCGATTGTATCAAGACAAAGGTGCACTCCTAATGTCTTGCCCTCGCGTACACAACGCGCACAAGAAACTTGGCGGCGGGAACCTTCGTGCCGCTCTGCTCGGGCATTGGTTGATGCCCTCTTCCTTTTGTCGCCTTACGCCCCGCTTCCCACCCGCGTTGACGCTTTCCCCGTGCAAAGCAACGGTGAAGGTGGCGGGCTCATGTGTAATCCGTTGGGGTAAAATATTCCTAAATGCCTATGGTATTTACCCGGCGCGGGCGAATGGCGAAGCGCGTTTCGCTGCCGGATTATGCGCTGTTGACGCTTCGCTGGTGGTTAGGACGAGCCATGGATAAGAACAACGTAGCGGGACTCGACGTCGATTCGATCATTTCGGGGTTGGCGGGCTATAACGCGGGCACCGGCATCATCGGCGGGTACTGCGAGGCGGGCTTCCCGCTGTTCTACGCGAACGAAGCTATGGTCGAAATGCTCGGCTACGACAGCCTGGACGACATGACCAGCGGCATCGAAGGCCTGGTCGCTAACACCATTCACCCCGACGATATGCCGCAAGTGGTCGCTGACTTGGGCACCGAATACTACGAGGGGCAAACCTACGAAACGCAGTACCGCATGCCCCGCAAGGACGGCACGTGGTTCTGGACCGTCGATCGCGGCGAGGTCATTCGCGCGCAGGACGGGCGCCTCGCCATCATCAGCGTGTGCTCGGACATGACCGACTTCATGCGCCGTCATACCGAACTTGAAAAGAAGAGCCTGCTCAGCGAGTCGATGCTGGACAGCCTGCCGGGCGGCTACCACCGCTGCGCCGACGACGAGGACTTCACGTTCCTGTACATCAGCGAGCGCTTCCTTGACATCCTCGGTTGGACGGAAGAGGAAATCCGCACGAAGTTCGACAACAAGTTCATGAACCTGGTACACCCCGACGATCGTGTGCTGACCTCGGATTACGTTGATCGCATTTCGTCTGGCGAAGAGCGCGGCAAGCAGGACCAGGTGTATCGCTTGGCCGCGAAGGGCGGCGGATACCGCTGGGTGACCGACGCCACGATGGAGATGAACGCCGACGGCAAGACCTTCTACCAAGGCTTCATCACCGATATCACGGAGTTCATGACCGAGCGCGAAGAACGTGAGAAAGAGCTGGAGCAGATCGTTGACCAGGCCGAACGCGCGAACGCTTCGAAAACGAGCTTCTTGCGGCACATGAGCCACGACATCCGCACACCGCTCAACGGCATCATCGGAATGATCGACATGTCCGAGCGTTACGACGACGACCCCGAGCGTCGTCGCGACTGCCGCCAGAAAATGCTGTATTCCACGAATTACCTGTTGTCGCTGGTGAACGACATTCTTGACATGAACAAGCTGGAATCGGGCCAGATGGAGCTTGAGAGCAAGCCGTTCGACCTGGTCGAGATGCTGACGAACCAGCTGATCGGCAGCCCGACGTACCTGAACCGCGTGCTGATGAATTTGGCCAGCAACGCCGTGAAGTACAACAGGCCAGGTGGCACGGTTAGTGTGTACGCAACCGAGCTTTCGTGCGCAAACGATGAGGTGCGCTACCGATTCGTGTGCGAGGACACCGGCATCGGCATGAGCGAGGAATTCCAGAAGCGCGCCTTCGATGCCTTCGCGCAGGAGGAACGCACTGCTCAGGCGGCCTATACGGGCACGGGCCTGGGGCTGGCTATTGCTAAGGAGCTGACGGAGCTGATGGGCGGCACCATTGAGATGGAAAGCACCGAAGGCGTGGGCACGAAGTTCACGATGGAATTCACCTTCAAGATTGATTCGGGACGCCATCTGCGGAAAATGGCCGAGCACAAGGCGGTCGACCTGGCGGGCATGCATGCGTTGCTAGCCGAGGACAACGACCTGAACGCCGAGATTGCGGAGATGCTGCTGACCGACATGGGGCTTACCGTGGAGCGCGTGGCGAACGGGAAGCTTGCGGTCGACGCGTTCGCCGCGGCCGAGCCGGGCGTGTATGACCTGGTGTTCATGGATGTCATGATGCCCGAGATGGACGGGCTTAAGGCGGCACGCGCTATCCGCGCGCTCGGTCGCCCCGACGCGAAGACGACGCCGATTCTGGCCATGACCGCCAATGCTTTCCAAGACGATATCCAGGCAAGCCTGGACGCGGGAATGAACGCGCACATCACCAAGCCGCTCTACCGCGAACGCATAGAGGAAGCGGTGGCGAAAGCAATGGCTGAACTGCTGTAACGACTCAAAGATAAGACATTAGGAGTGTCCCTTTGTCTTGAAGAGGTCTTTCAGGATTTGGGCGAATTCTACTATGGCTGGATTGGTGTTGGACTTTAGCCAGAAGGCATAGTACTCGTGGGTGCGCTGTTGACCTGCGGCGTTGACCAGGGGAATTCGACGCGTGCCGGCGCATTCGGTTGCCGGGGCGCTTGGACTGCCGGCGTTCGAACCGTTAGCTGCGGCCGATGACCCTTCGGCTCCGACTGCGGCCGCCTCTTGCGTCTCAACCGGTAGAACGCCTTGGTTCGCGGCTGCCATCAGGTGCGCTTGCTCGGCGTTTGCAGCGAAGACGAATTCGCAGGGGTAGCTCAGCACGTCGCGATAGTAGGTTCGCTCGGTTTCCTGCTGGGCGTCGGATGCCATGAGGATGCAGGTTTCGTCCGCAAGGTCCTGCACCGTCAGGCTTTCGCGCCACGCCAGCCGGCTGGCTGCGGAAACCTCAACGTAGTCGTATCCCCTGAACAGCGGGTGGTTTTCCCATGCGTCTGAAAGCTGCCGGCGCCGGTCGTTCAGTAGAATGTCCAGCTGCCCTTCCAGGATGCCGTTTGCCAGGTCGTCGTGGCTGCCCGGCTGGGCGCTCACCTGCACGTTGGGACGGCGTTGGCAGAACTCGGCAAGTGCCGAGTGCACCTCGCAACCGCAATAGCGATTCAAATACCCCACGCGAAGCGTTTTCGGTGTCTGGTCGAACGACGAAATCTCGCGCTGCAGCCGGTGCGCGTCGTCAAGGATGCGCTGCCCTTCATGGGCAAGCCGCTGCCCGGCCGGAGTTAACGTAAATGTGCGCCCGCTACGCTGCGTCAGCGGCTGGCCAAGCTCGGCTTCTAAGGCTTTGACCTGCTGCGATATGGCCGATTGCGAAACGAACAGCTTTTCGGCGGCAAGGCGGTAGCTGCCGGTTTGCGCGATGGCGCAGAAATATTCGAGCTGGCGAAAGAACATAGCCGCGACGTCTCCTTCGCAATTCCGATAAGCAAAACTAAACGATAAGCACCATTATAGGAGGGAATCATTAGCCCGGCTTCGGAATATGCTGACATCAACAACGAATTCCGCCTGTAAGGAGCAAGCATGAAAGACGTCATGATCGTCACCGGCGCCGGGCAAATCAGCCTGGCCATCACCCGTCGCATGGGCGCGGGGAAGAAAATCGTCGTGGGCGACAAGGTGCCGGCGCACGCCGAGCAATTCTGCGAGACGCTGAACAACGCCGGCTTCGACGCCGAGCCGTTCGAGATGGATATGTCCGATCGTGCCACCATCAAAGCGCTGGTCGCGCGCGCTTGCGAGCTGGGGCCCGTGACCATGCTGGTGAACGGAGCGGGCGTTTCGCCTAGCCAAGCGCCAATTGAAGCAATCTTGAAGGTTGACCTGTACGGCACCGCGGCGCTGCTTGAGGAAGTGGGCGCCGTTATTGAGCGTGGCGGCGTTGGCGTGACCATTTCCAGCCAGTCGGGAAAGCGCATGCCGCAACTGACCGCTGATCAGGACCGCTTGCTGGCCACGACACCGGCCGAGGGTCTGCTGGCATTGGAAATGCTGCAACCCGAAAACATCAACGATACGCTGCACGCCTACCAAATGGCGAAACGCTGTAACGAGAAGCGCGTCATGGCCGAGGCCGTGAAGTGGGGCCAGCGCGGCGCGCGCATCAATTCGATTAGCCCCGGCATCATCGTGACGCCGCTGGCAATCGACGAGTTCAACGGCCCGCGCGGTAGTTTCTACAAGAACATGTTCGCGAAATGCCCGGCCGGGCGTCCCGGCACCGCAGACGAGGTGGCCGACGTGGCCGAGCTGGTGATGAGCCCGCGCGCCGCATTCATGACCGGCAGCGACATCCTGATAGACGGCGGCGCCACCGCCAGCTACTACTACGGTCCGCTGCAGCCTGGCTTGCAGGAATAACAGCATGTGCGGGCGGACGCGGCGGCTCACGGCAGCCTGCGCGCCCCCGCGATTCGCTTTCAAAAGATTGTGTCGCGCTTCGCGCTCCTAATTACGGTTCGAGCTTTCGCTCGAACCTACGAGTTGGGCACGAGTGAGCTCTTGGATCGGGGAGCGCCGTGGCGCGCCAAAAAGCAGTGTCGCCCTTCAGGCTCTCGATTACGGTTCGAGCTTGCGCTCGAACCCGCGAAATTAGGGTGCACTCCAACGAAAAATTAGGCTGCAACGATGGCGCATGCTATAAGACTTCGTGGATGCGAGCGAAAGCTCGCATCATTATTAGGGAGCGCCGGTAGGCGCG
Source organism: Paratractidigestivibacter sp. (assembly GCA_963597295.1). Lineage (GTDB taxonomy): Bacteria > Actinomycetota > Coriobacteriia > Coriobacteriales > Eggerthellaceae > Senegalimassilia. The sequence continues at coordinate 9,660 of CAVBPP010000034.1, forward strand.
ACAGACTTTTATGCCGCTATGAGAAATGGGCCGGTTGGCGCCGAGTTTTTCGCCAGCCGGCCCATTTCTCATAGGGAAAGGGATATGGGAAAGGAGGAAGTGGTAAGGGGAATCGATCTGCCGCAGGTTTATGTCTTGCGGCTGGGCGGCCGAGCCCGCAGGCCGTGCCCGTCGGGCGGTCGCGTCTGCGAGCCATTCCGGTCGGGTAGCCGTGTCCGCAAGCTGTGCCGATCGGCTGCGCTTGCGCCCGCAGGTCGCGTGTCGGCAAACGATGCGCCCACTGCTCGCGCACTGCGGCCGTGCGGCGTCGGCCTACATTATTGCGGGCAGCGACATCAGCATGCAGAGCGCGCCGCCTAGCACCAAGGCCGATATCATCAGCGATGCTCCAAGAGCGGCAAGGCCCTTAGCGTCCAAAGACGTTTGCGGCTGGTCGTCGGTGAACAGGAATTCATCCCATTCGTCAGCGGACTGGACGGCGGCGGTGGTTGCGAATGCGGCGTTGGTGGCGATCATGATTGGCTCCTTCTTCTCGGTGCGTTTGTTGTTCGATGGCTTATACGATATCGGCGCCCCGCATTTCCGCGTTGCGCAACTAAGCTGGGGTTTCTTTTGAGGGTTGCGCAACCGCGGCTCTTGCGTTAAACATATGCTTATTCTGTTCCAATAAGCCAATCTGCCGCAAATGCGCGGTGCGAAGTAGGAAGGAAAAAGGATGTTTTGCCAGAATTGTGGAACGCAGGTTCCCGAGGGGACGAAGTTCTGCCCGACTTGCGGGGGGGGGGTCTAGCCGGCGCTAGTCAAATGCAGCCTGGGGCGCAACCCCAGGTGGCACCTCAACCTGTTTATCCGGTTGCGGGATCGCCCGATCAGGCGACGGGACAGTACGCGGCGCCGTCCGTGTCGGGCGCGTATCAGCCGGTAGCTGCCGGAGCCGCCGGCGCGGCGGGGTCGACGGCGGGTGGCGGAAAGCCCGGCTCCGACGATCAAAAGCGCAAGCGCAACATTATTATCGCGGTCGTCATCGCCGCCGCGGTGGCTATCTGCGCAGCCGTTGGCGCATTTTTCCTTGCCAACGGAAATTCCCAGTCCGAAGACTCGTTCCCCATCGCGTTCAGCGTGAATGCGGCTGGGCTTGACACTTCCACCGGTACTAAGGTGCCCGTTAAGGTTACCGGCACCACTGCCAAGGGTGCTGCGGTCGACAAGGTCGTTTACGTCGGCAACGGCGCTGCGGCCCCGAAATTCGCGGCGGGCACGTACACCATTTCCGTTTACGCGTCGCCCATTGCGTCCGACGGCACCATTTACGATGTTTCATCTGCGAAAACAGAAGTGACCATTTCGTCCGACGGCAAGGTTGAGAAAGAGCCGTCGCTTACCATTACGCCTATTGAGGCGTCCAAGGTGACCACCGAGCAGATTGAGGCAGCGTATCAGGCGGCGAAGGACGGTGGCGTTGGCAACGCCGATACGGCCGAAAAGCTGAAGCAGGCTGCGACGACGCGTATGGAGGACGCGAAGAAGCAGGAGCAGGCGGCTAATAGCACTACGCAACAGCAGACGACGACGCAGCAGCAGCCGGCGCAGGAACAGGCGACCACGACGAATGATTCCGCGGCCAGCAGCGCCGAGTCGGCCAACGATGCTAAGGTGCAGGCGGCCTTCAACGAGGGCAAGCAGGTGTTTTTCGGCACGGTGTACGCGTGCAGCTCCGCCAACGAGGTCGCAAGCGTGACCGGGACGAAAAACCCCAACGGCAACACGAAGGGTACTTACGTGGTGATGGTTTTTGACGCTACCGATAATGTGAGGGCGCGCGAAGGAGGAGGCTCCGGCACGCTGACTAAATCGGCGACTTGCTTGTCGCTACCGGACGATTTGGCGAGCTACGCCGGCCAGCACATCGCCCTGGCGGCGTCAGAGAATCAGATGTGGTTCCCTTCGGACACGAGTGCGCCGCTCGGTGTGCCGCGTTGCAAGAGCACGGAAGTGCTGTACGTGGGCTAGGAGCGCTCGAGTTTGTACAGCTAGCGCGCGGGCTTTAGTGGGCCGGCCGGGCATTATGCCTGGTCGGCCTTTTCTTTTGTGGGTGGTTTCTTGCTTGCTGCTTCAAGAAAATGGTGTTGCCCTTCGGGCTCTCTAGTGCTGTTCGAGCTTTCGCTCGAACCTACGAAATCGGGGCGCGAGTGAGTTTGTGGGTTGGGGAGCGATTAGGCGCGCCGGAAAGCAGCGTCGCCCTTCGGCCTCTCTAGTGCTGTTCGAGCTTTCGCTCGAACCCACGAAAACTGGATGCATGGATAAGCCGAACCCGCGGAAACAGGCGCATGAACAAGCCGTTCAACAAGATTCGTGGGGTTGAGAAAAGCGCAACCCGTAATAGAGAGCGCCGCTAGGCGCGACACACCTTTTCATCGCGGGCAGGGACCGTCTGCCGCCCCTGCCCGTGCTTCAAAATGGTGTCGCGCTTCGCGCTCTTGATTGCAGTCCGAGCTTTCGCTCGAACCCACGAAAATTGGATGCAACGATTTTATCTGCTGCAAGAATTTCGTGGGTGCGAAGCGTTAGCTCGCATAGTAATCGATTAGCGCCGCAAGGCGCGTCACTCATTTGCTCTCGGCTGACCGGACCCACCGCTGTCGTCGCCCCGTCGGTGCTCGAATTTCCCGATTCGACATATTCCTTATGTTTCCGGGGCGGTACAATGGTGTTGAGCAACAGCTTTGAAAGTTTCGGCAGCTTATCATTCTTCGAAACGCCGCATTGCGCCGTGCGTTGCGATGTTGCGACGGCGATGCCCCTGCCTGGTCTTCGCGATGCGCCCCTGTCGGCGGCTTCCGTGAAAATGTCGGCGCGAAACCGCAGGTGAATCGCGCAAATGTAAGCTTTGCCGTTAAGTGCTTAGAAAAGGAAAGGTTCGCGATATGCCATCGATCGATACGCCAAGCGCCGTAATGTACGCCGACTTGAAATCGTTCGGCGGGCTGGCGAACAAGGATGCCGCGCGAATTCTTCTGAGCGACAAGCCCATCTACAGCGGCCTTTCGCCGCGCGCCCGCGTCGACGAGCGCACGTTCCTCTCGCGCGTTGTGGTGCATGTGAGCCCCTCGAGCGTCAACGATGCCATCTTCGCCGATTTTTCGCAGAGCGCCCAGGTCATCACTTCGCGCATAGTCGCTCGATTGGGCGGCACCGACGAGGCGCGGCAGAGGGTGTTCCAGCATTACAGCGGGGAGGCGATGCGCGACCTGTACGCCTCGCTCGATGCGTACGGCCTTGACGCCATGGTGTACAAGAACCTGGTCAGGCGCTTAGCGCATGCGGCTTTGCCTTCGCGCGCCGACGACGTGTCGCTGTTGGTGATGGCGTTCGTGGCCACGGGGTGTTTGTGCAACCCGGGTCGCGCCGCGATTGAGGTTGACCGCTTTGCCAAGCGCTTTCTTTCCGGTGCCGCCGCCAGCACTTCCACCACCACGCTGACGGATAGCGCCGCCACGACCACCGGGCTTATCGGCACTGCCGATCGTTTGGGTCTTATCCGCTACGTCGACGGGGTTGCCCGCCCGCCCATTCATCCGCTTTCGGGCGAAGGCGAGGGCACCGTGGTGGGCTCGCTCGCCACGGGTAAAGACGCCATCAACGACGTGGGGATCGACGTTTCGCGCCAACACCTGCGCATTTGGAGGGAATCGGGAACCTGGCTGTGCCAGGGGCTTGGCTCCACGAACGGAACGGTGCTGGTCAGCGCGTCGGACGGCGTGGAACGCGTGGTCGAGCCGCCCCGAAGCCTGCGCGGCAGCCAGACGTACCCGCCCGTGATGATTTCCGACGGCGATGAACTGCGCCTGGGACGCACCACCAGGTTCAAGGTTATTCAGATCAAGGGGTAGGGCGCCTGGCGGGAATCAGTATCGCCCTTTCGGGAAGTTGGTGTCGCCCTGCGGGCTCTTTATTACGGTTCGAGCTTTCGCTCGAACCCACAAAATTAGGGTGCACCCAAAGAAAAATTAGGCTGCAACGATTGCTCATACCGTAAGACTTCGTGGATGCGAGCGAAAGCTCGCATCATTATTAGGGAGCGCCGTCAGGCGCGACGCTATTTTTGCCCTTGGCGGAGCCTTGTCGTGCGAGCCGGTCATGAGCAACTGTCCGCTCGAACTTAATTCGCCTTCCATACCCTTACTCGGCAGCATTGGGTGGTGTCGCCGCTTACCGATGTTGAGTTGATGCTGGAGTAGGTGACCAGCTTGCTGCTGGTGCCGGTCGACGCCAGCCATTCGCCCCAGTCTTCGGCGCCGCTTGGCACATCCAGCACGAAATAGCGCTTCTGAGCCGGGTCGACGCCGCATATCGCCTTCGTCGACTTCACCATGAAATAGCTGCCGCACCAGGCCGGCGCGCAGGTTGGCGATCGGTCGAAGCGGATCCACTTCGCGTCGTCGTAGCTGCCGGCAGGCTTGCTCGTGGGCGTGTACGTGCCCAGGTTGGCGATGCCGTCGCCGTAGCTGTACGTGGCCTCGAAGGCGAAGTTGAAGCCCGACACGCCCCAGCCGGCTTCAAGCGGCTTCATGGACGTGGGCAGCGTCAACTCGTCGCTGACCTCGCCCGACGACGCGTTGATACGCGTGAGTTGGTAGCACGATTTGGCGTCTTGGTTGCGCGGCGTGATGATTACGGCGTCGCTGGTGGGGTAGGGCGCCGTCGCCGCGCGCCCGGTGGATTCGTAGATGACCTCGGCGTTCGAGCTGCCGGCGGAAGCTCGCTTCAGCTGCAGCGTTTGCGACGAAGCGGATGTGCTGCTGCTAGATTGCGGCATAACCTGCCAAAACACGTAGCTGCCAACCGCGGCGATGCTGGGCGTCTCGTATTCGCCGCAGCCGCCTTCGTCAACCTTGTGCGCGCTGGTCACCTCGTCGCCGTCGGAGCTCAGCTTGCCGGCGTAGATGCGCCACACGCCATCTAAAATGTTGGCTTCGGTCCAGACGATGGCCTGCGACGTAGCGCGCACATCGTAGATTTCGAAGCCGTCGTTTTGACCCGTGGCCTGGTCTATTACCGTGGTGTAGTTGCCCGACGCAAGCGAAAGCATCGCCACCTGGGCAATGGGCTTTGCGCCCTCGGTGGGAATGAGGCAGGCGGCGAACTTGTCGTCATTGCAGAACACGAGCGTGCCGAAGGGCAGATCGTATTCGCCGGAAAGCTGGATGCACTCTTCGGAATTTTCGACCTCTTCAAGCGTGGTGGCGTTGGTCACGGCGCTGGTGGGGACGGAAAGCTTGCTGACCGTGGGCGTGGAATCGCCTGCGGAAATGACTGCCGCCGCGCCGCCGCCGATGGCCGCGACCGCGCCGACACCAAGTGCGCCGAGCAGCAGGTTTCGCCTGGTTATGAGGGTATGCGCGCTGCCGCCATTGCCGCCGGGGGCGCCAGGGCCGGCAGGGCCGCCAAGACCGGAGGGGCTGCCGACGCTCGGTCGCGGCCCGCTGGCAGCGCGTCCGCCGCCGATGCCGATGCCGCCCGCGCCCGGTATGCCTGAAAGCGTGCCGGGGGTGCTTCCGCCCACGTACGTTGCGCCCTGGTTGCCGCGCCCGCCAAACGACCCGCGCTTGGCCGCCTGGGCGCGACCGGCGCTTGCCGCACGCCCGCGAGCCTGCGACCTATTCGCGCGCGAAACGTGCGAGCCGCCGCCCATCGCGCTGCCGGAAGTGGCCTTTGGCCTGCTCGAACGGTTTGCGGCATGGGATGCGCGGCGCATGTCGCCGCCAGATGATGTCCTTCGGGTTACCATGGTGGTAATTATGTCATTTCGGCCACAGCGGCGAAGCCCTTCGGCCGGACTTGCTACAATAAACGCAAACGCTTTCGCAGCGTGCTTTTCAGTGCGCCTGCCAAACGTGCCGCATGGGAACAGCGACTTCCAAAGGAGTGAACCATGAGCAATGAAACCCGCCGCATCCTGTTGGTGGAAGACGAGAAGGCAATCCGCGATGCGGTAACCGCCTATCTTGAACGTGAAAATTACTGGGTCACCGCCGTCGGCGACGGTCAGGAGGCTCTCGAGGAGTTCTCGAAGCATCACTTCGACCTGGTTATTCTTGACCTTATGCTGCCGCGCGTGCCCGGCGAGCGCGTCTGCCGTGCCATCCGCGACAACTCCGATGTGCCCATCATCATGCTGACCGCCAAGGGCGAGGTTGAAGATCGCATCATCGGCCTGGAGCTTGGCGCCGACGATTACCTGGTCAAGCCCTTCAGCCCGCGTGAGCTGGTCGCCCGCGCCCGCGCGTTGCTTCGCCGCGTGCATGCCGACTCCGAGCCTCAGCGCGAGGTGCTGGAATTCGGCGAGCTGACCATCGACGTTTCGGGTCACAAGGTCATGGTCTCCGGCAAGGAGATTGACCTGACGGCTTCCGAGTTCAAGCTGCTCACCACGCTTTCGCGCTACCCCGGCCGCGTGTACTCGCGCATGGAGCTGGTGGAAAAGGTGCTCGGCTACGACTTCGAGGGCTACGAGCGCACCATCGACTCGCACGTGAAGAACCTGCGCGCGAAGATCGGCGACAACCCGCGCA
>CAVBPP010000035.1:0-8258 GCA_963597295.1 Paratractidigestivibacter sp.
GGTGAAGTCCACGTGGCCGGGGGTGTCGATGATCTGGAAGCGATATTCCTGATCGTCCTTCTTCCAGAAGCACGTGGTGGCGGCGGCGGTGATGGTCACGCCGCGCTCCTGCTCCTGCACCATCCAGTCCATGGTGGCGGCGCCGTCATGAACCTCGCCGATCTTGTGCGTCTTGCCCGTGTAGTACAGGATGCGCTCGGTCGTGGTGGTCTTGCCGGCATCGATGTGGGCCATGATGCCGAAGTTGCGAGTGTAGGTCAGATCGTTAGTCTTAGCCATTTTTCCTCACGCCTTAGAAGCGGTAGTGCGAGAACGCACGGTTGGATTCAGCCATCTTGTACAGGTCTTCGCGCTTCTTCACGGATGCGCCGGTGTTCTCGGCGGCGTCCATGATCTCGGCGGCGAGGCGCTGCTTCATGGTGTGCTCCTTGCGCTTGCGGGAGAAATCCACGATCCAGCGGATGGCAAGCGTGGTCGCACGGCGGGAGTTGACCTCCATGGGCACCTGATAGGTGGCACCGCCGACGCGCTTGGGCTTAACCTCGAGCGTGGGGCGGACGTTGTCCATGGCCTTCTTGAAAACGGTCAGCGGGTCTTCGCCCGTCTTTTCGGCCACCAGGTCGAAAGCACCGTAGACGATGCCCTCGGCGGTGGACTTCTTGCCGTCAAGCAGGATCTTGTTGATCAGCTGCGTGACCAGGCGATTGTTGTAAACTGCGTCCGGCTGGGTTTCGCGGCGGACGGCTGCTGCACGACGCGGCATGTAAACTCCTTCTTATTCCTGCGCGCTTCTAAACGGCCTTTCCGTTCATTAGGCTTGCACGATCGGCCGGCCCTTCCGGCTTATCGCTTATGCAAACCCGCGCGACTTAACGGTTACTTATTTCGGGCGCTTGGCGCCGTAACGGCTGCGAGCCTGCTTGCGGTTGTCCACGGCAGCGCAGTCGAGCGCGGCGCGGATGACCTTGTAGCGGACACCGGGCAGGTCCTTAACACGGCCGCCGCGGATGAGCACCATGGAGTGCTCCTGCAGGTTGTGGCCGATGCCGGGGATGTACGCGGTGACTTCCATGCCGTTGACCAGGCGAACACGGCAGACCTTACGAAGAGCCGAGTTCGGCTTCTTCGGGGTGGTGGTGTACACGCGGGTGCACACGCCACGCTTCTGCGGGTTACCCTTCAGAGCCGGGGTCTTTTTCTTGGCGACCGCCGACTTGCGGCCCTTGCGGACCAGCTGGTTGATAGTAGGCAAAACCTTCTCCTTCTTTTACTTTGCCTTGCTACCGGGCCTTTTCGGACCCGGCCTATTGCTTTTGTTCTCATGTGCGTTCAGCTGATACGCACGCGAAAACACGGCACCTCTGCCGAGGCGCGAGTTGGTACTTTACCAGCGCCATACAGGGGTGTCAAACGCCACGCGTCCGGGCGTATCCATGCCTATATACCTATGTTTGCGCAGGTGAAAGCTGTATCTGATGGGACGCGAACACGTTTTGCACACAACTTCGCAAAAAGTTCTTGCATTTTAGTTCGCAAAGGGGGGGTTATGCGGTGGAGGAAAAGGCCCTTGCCCCGTCGGGGAGCGTCTTTTGAGGCTTCGACGCTACTCGCTCGAGTGTCTAACGGCGCTTCCGTTACCCCCCGGGAGAAGCCGAGTCCTGCGTATCGGGAAGACATTGGGACACTCCTAATGTCTTATTGTGGGCGTTATGTATGCCCCGACAAGACATTAGGAGTGTCCCTTTGTCTGGTTTATTTGGCTTAGTGCGCGAGGATGGGGGCTGCGACCTGCTTCTTGCGGGAGAGGACGCCGGGCATCCAGGCGGAGTTGCCGTCGTTGAGGTTCACGCCGAACACGTCGGAGACGAACTGGGTGTCGCCCTCGCAGATGAACTGGCTGCCCTCGGCCAAGATGTCGGTGGCGAAGAACAGGACGAACTGGTAGCCCTTCTCGGCGACGAGGCCCTTGATGGCCTCGCGGATCTCGGGCTCGCGGCCGAGCACGGCCTTCAGGTCAACCGTCTCGAACTGGCCGATGTAAACCTTGTTGCCGTTGGAGAGCTCGAATTCCTTGGCGTCGGCGTTGACCAGCCTGTCGACCGGCAGCTCGGCGGGGTTCGAGCGGCACTTGAAGATATCCATGCCGTATTCAACCGGGTCGAGGCCGATGGATGCGGCGGTTGCGGCGATGATCTTGCGATCGAAATCGGTTGTGGTGGGCGACTTCATGATGACGGTGTCGGTGAGCATGGCCGAAAGCAGCAGCGCGGCGATGGACTCGGGCATCTCAACGCCCTCGATCTCGAACTCGCGCGCGACGATGGCGGCGGTGGAGCCGACGGGCTTGGCGTTGAAGCGCAGCGGCTGAGCCGTGACCAGGCCGCCCAGGCGGTGATGATCGACGATTTCCACGATTTCGGCGGCGTCGAGGCCGTCGGCGGATTGCAGGGCCTCGTTGTGGTCGACCAGGATGACCTGCTGGCCCTCGGCGACGGAGGAAATCTCACGCGGGGCCTCAAGGCCACGCTCGGAGATGACCCACTCGGTCTCGGGCGGCAGCGCGCCCAAGCGGCAAGCCTCGTAGGTGGCGTCGATGCCATCGCGGCGGGCCAGCTCGTTCTTTAGATAGGCATAGCCGATAGCTGCGCTAACGGCGTCGTTGTCGGGGTTCTTGTGACCAAACACCAGGATGGGTGCCGCCATGGGAATCGCTCCTTCTTCCTTGGGAAGGCGCGTCGCCCTCCCCTTCTTCGTCTTACTAGTAATAGATGTTACGGCACGAGGCCGCGCAAACGATTAGTCAGTATAACGCCGTTGCTTGGCATGCAGCCGAGGCGCGCAAAGATTGGCTGCGAAAATCCGCAGGTGGCCGGGATGGCGCAAGATCGAGGCGGAAAGGCTGGCGCAGGGCAAGGCCTTCACTCGCGGGTAAGGAAGTTGCCCACGCCTCGACTGCGCGGTTGCCGATGCTTTCCATAATGCCCTCCTGGGTTCTTAGGCGCCCCGTTAGCCGCCTTAAGACACGGAGGCCGCACGGCTTGACGGCGGGCGCAAGGCCGAAAGCCGGAAACGCGGAGCGCCCGATTGTGAACTTCGCGTTTCGCAGGCATGGCGTTCCCCATTTTGATGGGCGCGCAGCAGGGCCCTTGCTGTAGGATGTTCGGCGGAATTCACGCCCCGGCCGCCACCCTAACGCAGCCGGGGAATCAATACACGTCGCGAAAGGACGCACATGGAAACGCTCGCGCTTGCAGACATCATCGGACCGGTGATGGTTGGGCCCTCGTCCAGCCACACCGCCGGCGCCCTTCGCATCGCCTACATGGCGCGCAAGCTCGCAGGAGATGCGCCCAAGCGTGTGGAGTTCCACCTGCTCGGCAGCTTCGCGCATACGCTCACCGGCCACGGCACCGACAAGGCGCTCGTGGGCGGCATGCTCGGCTTTTCCCCCGACGACCTGCGCATTCGCAATTCGTTTGCCCATGCGCGCGAAGCGGGGCTTGCCTTCGAGTTCTTCTGCGAGCCCGACAACGACGACTACACGCACCCGAACACCATCGACATGGTCGTCGACACGGCCGACGGCGAGCGCATGCGCGTGCGCGGCGAATCGGTCGGCGGCGGGGCGGCCGTCATCCGCCGGATAGACGGGGTTGAGGTATACATCACCGGCGAGAACCACTCCATCGTCGTGCAACAAGTTGACGAACCGGGCGTGCTCGCGCATATAGCCACCAGCCTTGGCGAGCAGAAGGTGAACATCGCCACCGCGCGCATGTACCGCGAGCAGCGCGGGCACGTGGCCTGGACGGTCATGGAAACCGACGAGTTCGTAAGCGACAAGACCAGAAACGCCATCATGGGGCACCCGTCCATCCGCGGCTGCCGCGTGATTCCCGCGGCCGTGAGCGGGCAGGCCTCCCCTGCCGTTTCGCCCGAGGCTCAGGAGGCGGCGATCGAGCGTTTCAGTGAAGTTGATTTCGCGAGCGGAGAGGCGCTGCTTGAGCTGTGCGCCGCGCGCAAGCAGTCGATATCGGAAGCGTTTCTTGCCCGCGAGGCCCTGGTTCGCGAAAGCCGCGGGCACGAGAACCTCAGCCACGGGTACCTGCTGCGCGTGCTGCAGGTCATGCGCGATGCGGCCACGAGGCCGCTCGATACGCCCGCTCGTTCGATGGGCGGACTTCTGGGCGGCGAGGCGCAGCGCATGGCGAAACTGCGCGGCACGCAGACGAGCGTGCTTGACGGGGCCGTCGAGGACGCCGCGACGTACGCGATGGCCGTGCTCGAGACCAACGCATCGATGGGACGCATCGTGGCAGCGCCGACGGCTGGATCGGCGGGCGTCATCCCCGGCGTGCTGCTGGCGCTTCAGAAGAACAAGGGCTATTCGGATGTCGAACTGGTTCGCGGGCTGGCGTGCGCGGCAGCCGTCGGCTACCTGATCACGCGCAACGCGACGGTGGCCGGCGCCGAAGGCGGTTGCCAGGCCGAAATCGGAAGCGCTGCGGCCATGGCTGCAGCGGCCGCGGTCGAGCTTGCCGGCGGCACGCCGAAGCAATGCCTGGACGCGGCGGGCAACGCGCTCACCAACATGATGGGGCTGGTATGCGACCCGGTGGCGGGCCTGGTTGAGGTGCCCTGCCAGAAACGCAACGCGGCAGGAGCGGCGACGGCGCTGGTCAGCGCGCAGATTTCGCTTGCCGGCGTGGGAAGCCTGGTCGGGTTCGACCAGACGGTCGACGCCATGTACAAGGTCGGCCGCAGCCTGCCCTTCGAGCTGCGCGAAAGCGCGCTCGGCGGCTTGGCGGCGACCCCCGACGCCTGCGCCTGGTGCGAATCGCACATGTGCGGGAAATGACGAAGGTGCAGGCGCAACCTAACCCGATTGCGCCTGCACCTTCAAGTTTTCGCGGGAACCAAAGTACCGATGAAAACGCAAAATGCTAATTCGCGGCTTTGCTAGGCCCTCACCGATAGAATACGGCGGCGCAGCTTCGCGCCCTACCCCACCTTCACGATGGGGGCGTAATCCTTCAGCAGCTTCTTCGTCTGGCCCGATTTGGCGAAGCGAACGTGCAGCGTATCGCCATCGACCTTGGTCACCTTACCGCGGCCGAACGTCTTATGATCGACCATGTCTCCGGCCTTGAAAGTCATCTTAGCCGCGGCCTTCTTACCCGCATCGGGGCTGACGCCAGCGCCGGAAACCGAACGGCCCGAACGCGCCTCGCGACGCTCGCGATCGCTGCGACCGGAAGGCGAGCTTGCGCTCGAGCGGCCGAACACGCGGCCGCCGCCGGCCTCAACGCCGCTGCCGGAAATGCCGCGACGGCTGCCGCGCTTCTCCCAACCGGTGCCCGAGAAGCCACGGCTGCCCACTCCCATGGTCTCGCGCAGTTCGGCGGGGATCTCGCCCACGAAACGTGAGATGGGGTTCGATTGCGTCTGGCCGAAGATCTGACGCGTATAAGCGCTGGTCAGGAACAGGACCTTGCGAGCGCGCGTGATGGCAACGTAGGCCAGACGGCGCTCCTCCTCGATGCCAGCGGCGTCATTCGTGCTGTTCATGTGCGGAAACAGCGTCTCCTCCATACCGGCGACGAACACGCAGTCGAATTCCAGGCCCTTGCTGGCGTGCACGGTCATCATGGTGACGGCCTGGCCGTCGTCGCCGAGCGTGTCCAGGTCGGTGCGTAGGCGCACCCATTCCAGGAAGTCGGCCAGCGAGTCGCCGCGCAGCACGCGCACAGGCTCGTCGGCTGCAGCGGTTTCGGCTGCCGAAATGGCCGCCTCGGCAGAGAGCGCCGGCTGCGCCGGCGTGTGCGAGCTTTCGCTCGCACCCACGAAATCTATCCCGGAGGTTGCATCGACAGAATCTATCCCAGAGGGCGCTGCCGCAGAATCCGCCCAAAGGGTTCCAGCACCGAAATCTATCCCCAAGGTTGCTTCACCGCCGGCAGCCCCAGCGCTAGCTGCATCGCCGCCGAGGCCGGCCGCAGCCCCAGTAACCTCGCCGGCAGCCGCGACCCCGCCGGCAGTCGGCGCTGCGTAATCGGCGTCTTCCTCGTCGTGAGTTGCCACGAACTCGTCGACTACGGACAGGAACTCCTGAATATTCTCGATACGGCCGCGGGCCTCATCGGTTCCTTCCGCTTGCAAAGCGCTGATCAAGCCCGATTTGTCCACCACGGCCTCGACCACCTTGCGCAGGTCGCCCGAATACGACTGCGCGTCCTTGATAAGCTGCACGAACTCGGAAAGGCTGCGCCGCGCAGCCGCGCGAAGCTCGGGGTCGGCGATGGCCAGCTCGGCGCCTTCCATGAACGTCATACCCATCTCGCGCGCGAACTGCTCGACGCGCTCGACCGTCGAGCGGCCGATGCCGCGGCGCGGCGTGTTGATGACGCGTTTGACCGCGATATCGTCGGCGGGGTTGATGACCAGCGTCAAATACGCCATCACGTCGCGGATTTCCGCGCGATCGAAGAATCGCGTTCCGCCGACGATGCGGTACGGCACACCGGCGCGCAGCAGCATATCTTCAAGCATGCGCGACTGGGCATTGGTGCGGTAAAACACGGCGCACTGGTTGTACGACAGGCCGCCGCGGCGCTGCTTCTCTATCTCACCGGCGATCCAACGGCCCTCATCGCGCTCATCGGTTGCCATGTACACGTGAATCTTGTCACCGTCGGGCTGGTCGGTGAACAGCTTCTTCGCTTTGCGGTGCTGGTTGTTCGCGATGACCGCGTTGGCCGCCGCCAGGACGTTGCCCACGCTGCGGTAGTTCTGCTCCAACTTGACGGTGGTGCAGTTCGGGTAGTCTTTCTCGAATTCCAAGATGTTGCGGATATCGGCGCCGCGCCACGAATAGATGGACTGATCATCGTCGCCTACCACCATGATGTTCTGGTGGCTGGCCGCAAGCAGGCGCGTTATCTCGTACTGCGCGTGGTTCGTGTCCTGGTACTCGTCCACCAGAATGTAGCGGAAGCGCAGCTGGTAGGCCTCAAGAATGTCCGGATGGTTCTTCAGCAGCAGATACGCATATAAAAGCAAGTCGTCGAAGTCGAAGGCGTTCGCCTGCTTCAGGCGCGCCTGCAGCCGCTCGTACACGCGGGCGGCCACCTTGCCGACCGGGTCCGTTGCCTCCTGCGCGAAGGGGCCGGGCGCCTTCAGTTCGTTTTTCGCCGTGGAAATGCGGTTCATCAGGGCGTTTATGGGGAAGCGCTTCGGATCGATGTCCAGCTCGGCCATGATTTCCTTGTACAGGCGCTTCTGGTCGTCGGTGTCGTAGATGGTGAAGCTTTTGCTGAAGCCGAGCCTCTCGGCGTCGGCGCGCAGCATGCGCACGCACATGCTGTGGAAGGTGGAAACCCACATGCCGCGCGTGCTCGGGCCGACCAAACCCTGCAAACGTTCGCGCATTTCAGCGGCCGCTTTGTTGGTGAAGGTGATGGCGAGGATCTCCCACGGGGCAACGTTGAGGTCTTCCAAAATGTGCGCGATGCGGTACGTGAGCACGCGCGTTTTACCCGACCCGGCGCCGGCCAAAACCAGAAGCGGTCCTTCGGTGCATTCGACGGCGGCGCGCTGCGGGCCGTTCAACGTGGAGATATCGACGGGCATGGGTTCCTCGCTTGATGGATTGGGGTTGCTTTTCGCGCACCGAATGCGGGCGCGCATTGGCGCCGCGCACGGTTGCGCGACGAACCATTGTACCGCCCGCGCGCCCCGGCCGCCGCGGCACCGGCGCGCATGCACAGCATAGTCAGATTGTGTTCGCTTTTAAGGCTTGACCGGCCAATTCCCATACCGATGCAAGGTCGTACGCCGAAACGGCGCCCAGGCCGGCTTTTCCCTATCGTTAGACGAAAATCACCTGCGCCCCACCGTCGCCATCCGCTACGGCGCGTGATATTCGCGTACAATAGCGTTCGGAAAAGCAAGAACCATAAAAGGAGCGGCAATGGCATCCCAGCAATTCGGTCATGTGGACACCAGCGGGCTCGACGTCTGCGTCACCGACAGCCTCCCGCGTGAAATCACCGAGATAGAAACCTATCAGCAACGCCTTGACCAGGCCTATAAGAACCTGGGCAAGCTGTACGCGAAGCTGCATTGGAACACGGCCGAGCCCGTGATGCTGCCGTACCTGAACACCATCGCCGAATGCGCGAGCGCCATCGACCGCATCAAGCGCAAGCAGGCCGACGCGCACAACGACATGTTCTGCCCGGCTTGCGGAGCACACATAT
>CAVBPP010000036.1:0-5690 GCA_963597295.1 Paratractidigestivibacter sp.
GGCGCGGGCGGTGCGACGGCGAGCCGTGGACGCCGGCGGTGCGGCGGCGAGCCGCGAGCGCGACGGCGAGCCGTGGACGCCGGCGGTGCGGCGGCGAGCCGATTCGGTATACTGACCTGCATGATACAACAGGCTGCAGAACATATTGTCGACCAAACCCCTTCGCAAGCACGGGACGAAAGCGCAACGGATACGGAAAGCGAAAACTCATCGTCCCAGGTCAACCATAACCACGCCGAAGGCTGCTCGAAGGAAAGCTCCGCCGATCCTAGCAAAACCCCATCGTACCCGGCCCACGGGCTGACTGCGTTTCCGCTGAAGGTGCTGGCCATCGTAGGCATGACCTGCAATCATGCTTGCTACATATTCTGGAACCAGATGCCCGACTGGCTGTTCTGCGCGCTGTTCGGCTTTGGCGGACTTACCTTCCCCATCATGGCGTTTCTGCTGGTGGAAGGCTACAAACACACATCTAATGTCTTCCGTTACGGGCGCCGGCTGCTCGTGTTCGCGCTGGTGGCGGAGATTCCCTACTGGTTGTTCCTGGCCCACCAGCTGAACGTGCTGTTCACGTTATTCGTATGCCTGGCGCTGCTGTACGCGCACGACCACATGAAGTCACGGCCGCTGTTCTGGTGCGTGTTCGTGCTGGTCACGCTTGCGACCAGCGTTTGCGACTGGGGTGTGCTGGCGCCGATCATGGTGCTCACGCTGCACGTTGTGAAGGAACGCCGCCGCAGCGTGACGTATTCGGCGCTGATGCCCATCTGCACAAGCGGGCTTCCCAGCCTGGCGACGTTCGCCGCAACCGCCACGCTGCGCAACCTGGCGTTCGCGCTGTATCCGCTGGTCGGCTGCACCGCCACCATCCCGCTGCTGTGCGCCTACAATGGCAAACGAGGCAGGTCGATGAAATGGTTCTTCTATGCCTACTACCCCGCGCATATCGCAGTGTTAGGCCTGGTGAAAGGGCTTGTTTTCGGAGACTGGAGCATCGCGGCCGAAATGTAAGCGGTATTCAAGAGGCAGTGTCGCGCTTAGCGCTCTCGATTCATGTTCGAGCTTTCGCTCGAACCCACGAATTCTTGAGGTGGGGTAAAGACAGGCAGCAGCCCTTGTCCCGTGCATCCCAAGTGGGACAAGCGGCAGCCCCTACCTGTCCCACGTGCGTGCATCTACTTCCAGTCGGCGCCCAGCACCACCAGGAAGTCTTCCTCAAACAGATACGTGTTGTCGTTCTGCATCACTTCGCCGACGCCTAGGCTGCTAGCTATGGCTTCCGCATATTCCTTATCAGCTGCGGTTTTGTACACTACGAGGGTCTTTTTATAATTGAAGTTATCAGCGTTACTGGTGTTCACGCTGTACCCCAAGCTCGTAATGCGCTCGGCAGCGTCAAGGCCCGCGCCCGACACGCCGTTACCGTTGCGAATGGCAACCGACCCGCCGCTCTTCACAGTGCTACTCGACCCGGCTTCGCCCGCGCTTGTCGAGCTGCCGTCGCCCGCCGACGCCAAGATGGTCCCCGACGTCTGATCGACCACGTTGCCTTCGGTCGGCGAAAGCCCCGCGTCAACGCGCTTCATCATGGCTTTCCACTCGCTCGCGTTGTTCACCTCGTACCACACGCCGTCGATGTATTGGGACGTGGTCGGCTCCATCGCGGACGAAATGTCGGTTGAGGGGTCAAGCCCCTGCATGGCCTGAGCCAGGCCGATGATGTCGGAAACGCCCAGGTCGGTACTCACATAGTTCGAAAGCGCCTGCACAGTGGAAGCCATCGTGGCAACGTCGGCGGAAAGCAGCTTCTTCGCAATGGCAGCCATCACCAGGCGTTGGTTGGCCGCGCGGTATTCATCGCCCGGGCCAATTTCGTCGTACGCGTGGCGCGCACGGCACAGAATGAGCGCCTGGTCGCCGTTGAGCGTCTGCTGGCCCGCATCCAAATGGCCGCCGGCGTCCTCGTCGTCGATGGTCATGGGCACGTCCACTTCGATGCCGCCGAGCGCATCGACGATTTCGCGGAAGCCGTCGAAGTTGATTTCCGCGTAATGCGAAATGTCCACTCCGGCCAGCTTCGACACGGTCTGCACCGCAAGCGAGGGGCCGCCGTACACGTGCGCGGCGTTCAGCTTGCCAACGCCGTATTCGCTGCCGTAATCGATCATGGTGTCGCGGTGCAGCGACACCAGCGTGACCTTCTTGTTCACGGGGTCGATGCGAGCGAGCATGATGCTGTCGGTGCGGTAGCTGTCGCCGAAATCGCCCGACTCGTCGCGCTCGGCCGACCCGTCGGTACCCATCAGCAGCATATAGAACGGTTCTTTAGTCATATCGGTTTTAACCAGATACTTGTTCACGTCGCCCAGGCCAGACTGCAGGTTGCCGGATAACACGTGAATATACGCGAAGGCCGCGCCCGCGCCGATGACCAGCACAGCGACCGCTGCGATCATGCCATAGAACAACTTGCCATGGCGTTTCGCCTTGTGGGTTTTGGCATACTCGCCGCGGGAAAGGCGACCCGCGGCGTTTTGGGAAGTCGCGCGCGAATCGCGACCGCTTCGAGAAGCGCGGGCGGAATCGTTGCCGTTGCGAGCGGCGCGGCGGGAAGCACCCGAAGCATTGCCATCGCCGCGGGCGACGTTGCGAGCCGAACCGGAACCGCGAGACGAACTGGCGAAACGATCGCTTCGAGAGGAAGCATGACCGCCGCGGGCCGATTCAAAGCCCGACTCAGCATCGGCCAAGCCATAGCGCGATCGCGAATAGCGGTTTTCGCCACGTGAACGAGCCGTCGAAGATCGACGACCAGTGGAAGAGTTGTTGTTTGCGCCGGCGTCGCCAGAGGATCGCCGGTAGCTGCTGCGTTTTCTATCCATATGTTCATTGTTGCCGGCCAAGCCCTAATTACGCAACCGCAACCGCGACGCTCATAGCAAAAACCCATACGTTAAGCGAGATGATGACCGCCCTTGAGCCATGCCCCATCCCCCCACATACGCAAAAGAGGCCGACCTTTGCGGCCGGCCTCTTCGTCAAACGAAATCGCATTCCCACAGGCGCTTTGCCCGCGGGCCTTCCCCACCTATTAGGCGGGGAAGCGGATGATCATGTAGATTGCGGCAATGGCCACGGTCAGCAGCATGATCGGGAAGCCATGCTTGAAGAACGCCATGAACGTGATCTCGTGGCCGAACTTCTTGCTGATGTCGGACAGCACCACGTTGGCGGAAGCGCCGATGAGCGTGCCGTTGCCACCCAGGCAAGCGCCCAGGGAAAGCGCCCACCACAGGCCCGTGCTGTCGATGCCGTCGGCCTCGAGCGCCAAGATGATCGGGATCATCGTAGCGACGAACGGAATGTTGTCCAGGAAGCTGGAGATGATGGCCGAGCCGAACAGGATGGCCAGCATCGTGATGAACACATCGCCGCCCGTGAGGTCAACCAGGCCCTGCGCCAGCATCGCAATGACGCCGGTCTCGGACAGCGCGCCGACGATGATGAACAAGCCGGCGAAGAAGCACAGCGTGGTCCATTCC
Source organism: Paratractidigestivibacter sp. (assembly GCA_963597295.1). Taxonomy (GTDB): domain Bacteria; phylum Actinomycetota; class Coriobacteriia; order Coriobacteriales; family Eggerthellaceae; genus Senegalimassilia. The sequence continues at coordinate 3,543 of CAVBPP010000036.1, forward strand.
ACGCCCTTGAGCGCCTCCTCGATGCTCTCGCCCGAGATAAGCATGATCAGACCGGCTGCGGTCAGCGCGATGACGCTGGACTCAAGGCCGATCTGGCCGTGCAGCATGAAGCCGAGCACCACGAACACCATCATTGCGTAGCTGATCTTCAGCAGGCGCGGGTTCTTGATGTACTCGTGCTCGTCAAGCTCCATGATGGCCTTGCGATGCTCCTCGCTGGCGTCGAGCTTGCGGCCGTACATGAAGTAGAACACGACCAGAATGGCGACCAGAATCAGAATGACGCACGGCGCGTCGACCGAGATGAAGTCGGCAAATGTCAAGCCGGCGGAAGAGCCGATCATGATGTTGGGCGGGTCGCCGATGAGCGTTGCCGTGCCGCCGATGTTCGACGCCATGATTTCGCTGAAGAAGAACGGCACCGGGTTGATTTCCAGCAGACGGCACACGGTGATGGTCATCGGACCGATCAGAAGCACGGTGGTGACGTTGTCCAAGAACGCGGAAAGTACAGCCGTGAGCAGGACGAACATGATCATGATGTGCCACGGGTTGCCCTTCGCGATGCGCGCGCACTTAATGGCCAAGAACTCGAACACACCCGATTGCTTGACCACCGCCACGAACAGCATCATGCCCAAAAGCACGCCGAGCGTGTTGAACTCGATGTGCGAGATTGCCGTATCGAACGACATAATCTGCAGAATGAGCAGCAGCATGGCGCCCACGATGGCCACCAATGCGCGGTGCACCTTTTCGGTCATGATGGCGATCATGGCCACGACGAAGACGCCGATGGATACGATCTGGCTAATTTCCACAGCCCACCACCTTATCTTTCCATGTTCACGAGGAACTTCTTGCTGATAGCCGCGCGGCACTCTTTCGCTTTACCGCGCGCAAGTGACTACTATAACAACAAAGCGGCCGCACACGGGCCGACGTTCTAAATGTTATCGAGCAGTTAACGAACACGGCGGCGGGCGGTTGAGAAAATAGTGTCGCCCTTCGGGCTCCCTAATGCGGGTTGAGCTTTCGCTCAACCCCACGAATCTTGCCGGAAGCGGTATCGCTTCAGCAGAATATTCGTGGGTTCGAGCGAAAGCTCGAACCATATTAGAAAGCGCCGTAGGCGCGTCACCATTTTGCCGCCGGAGCGGCGCGAGCTTTCGCCCACTCTGCGCAGGTTCTTGGTGGAAGGGTTGCGGTGGTGCGGGCTTGCCGGCGGGCGGTGCCGTATACTTAGGGAAATTCTTTCCGCATCCGGCCGACCGCTTTGCATTGAGAGGTTTCCTATGGGTCTGAGATTCACCGCCGCGCGCGCCGTCAGCGCCGTTTCCACCTGGGGTTTGAAGAACGTGTTCCGCCGCCCCGCCGCGAATTTCCCCGGCAAAATCGCGCTGTACGTTGACCCGCAGCTGATCGCGCACTTACGCGGCAAGCTCAAGCGCGGCAGCGTATGCGTCGTGGGCACCAACGGCAAGACCACGGTGACCAACCTGCTGGCTGACGTACTTGAAACCGCAGGTCAGACGGTTGTTTGCAACCGCACGGGCGCGAACCTGGACTCCGGCGTGTCAACCGCGCTGCTGCACGCGAAGCAGGCCGACTGGGGCATCTTCGAATCCGACGAGCTGTGGCTGGCGAAAATTCTGCCGCACCTGCAGGCCGATTACGTGCTGCTGCTGAATCTGTTCCGCGACCAGCTGGACCGTTGCGGCGAAATCGACCGTATCCAGGACAGCATCGTTGGGGCGCTCGGCAGCTCGCCGAATACCGTGCTGGTTTACAACGCCGACGACCCGCTGTGCGCATCCATCGCCGATCGCGCAGGTCAGCTGCCCGGCCGCGAGCATACGAAGTCCATCGCGTTCGGCGTTTCGGACTGCATGGGTTTGGAGCAGAACACCGTAGCCGACGCCACCATGTGCCAGCGATGCTCGACGATGTTCGAATACGACTGGCGCCAATACGGCCAACTGGGCGAATGGCGCTGCCCGAACTGCGGCTTCTCGCGCCCGGCGCTGGACTACGCGGCCACCAATGTGAAACTTGCAGCCGACGGACTGGCGTTTGAGCTGGTGAAACCTGGTGCGGACAACTCGCAGGCGAGAACCACTAGCTCGCACAGCGCCGACCATGCGGGCG
>CAVBPP010000037.1:0-6858 GCA_963597295.1 Paratractidigestivibacter sp.
AGTTAAAACTTACGAGCAGAACGAGGGGAAACACATGAGCGGCGACAGCTTCGAGGCAAGCAAAAAGCGCAGCGACCAGATTCGCGCGGACCTATCCAAGAACCCCGGCAAATACTGCATGCTGACCGGCGACCGTCCGACCGGCAGGCTTCACCTGGGCCATTACTTCGGCACCATCCGCGAGCGCGTCGCGCTGCAGAACATGGGCATCACCACGCGCATCGTCATCGCCGACTACCAGGTCATCACCGACCGCGACACCACCGAGCACATTCAGGACAACGTCTACAACATGGTGCTTGATTACCTGGCCTGCGGCATCGACCCCGAGAAGACCATCATCTTCACGCACTCGGCCGTGCCAGCGCTGAATCAGCTCATGCTGCCGTTTCTGTCCCTGTGCACCGAGGCCGAGCTTCTGCGCAACCCCACGGTGAAGTCCGAGCAGGAGGCGTCCGGTCACGCGCTTACGGGCCTGCTTTTGACCTACCCGGTCCATCAGGCTTGCGACATCCTGTTCTGCAAGGGCAACATCGTGCCGGTTGGCAAGGACCAGCTGCCCCACATCGAGCAGACGCGCCAGATCGCGCGCCGCTTCAATGAGCGCTACGGCCGCGTGTTCCCCGAGCCCGACGGCCTGCTGACCGACGCCGTGCTCATCCCGGGCCTTGACGGCCGCAAGATGTCGAAGAGCTACGGCAACGCCATCAGCCTTTCGGCCACGGCAGAGGAGACGGCAAAGCTGATCAAGAAGTCGCAGACCGACTCCGAGCGCTTCATCACTTTCGACCCCGACAACCGTCCCGGCGTGTCCGCGCTGATCACCACGGCGTCGCTGTGCACCGGCCGCGGCGAGGTTGAGATTGCCGAAGAGATCGGCAACGGCGGATCTGGCACGCTGAAGAAGTACGTGACCGAAAGCGTCAACAATTACCTTGAGCCCATTCGCGCTCGCCGCGCCGAGCTTGCGCAGGACATGGACGCCGTCAAGGAAATCCTGCACGAGGGCAACCGCCGCGCCAACGAGATCGCCGAGGCCACGCTTGCCGAAGTGCGCGAAGCCATGGGCATGGTGTACTAAGGGACACATTTGAGAGATTGGGCTTCAACCCAATTCGTGGGTGCGAAGTATTAGCTCTCGTTTTTTAGCTGTAAACGAAAGGCCTGTTCACACAGGCCTTTTTTTGATTTACTAGTAATTTTGATGTGAATGAAGTAGCTCGCAAATAGCGACATTCTCCAGTTGCGCTGCCACCGGACTCGCACTTTATTCGCTTGCAAATTTGCTAGCTAGCACTTGCGTCTTGTCGATGAGTTTGCGGTAGATTCGGTCGCGAATCCAAGGCTCGGTCGAAAGCCGAACGGCATCCTCGAGCGGCGCCCAACGAAGTGCGCTGTTCTCGTCGGGCTTGATCGCCAGGGGAGCCGTTGGGTCTGCCACCGCCAGATACGTTACGTTCAGATGCAGGTGCGAGCTCACGTACTCGCCGCGTTTGGCGTGGCCGTCAACCGTCAGCACCTCAAGCGAAAGCAGCCCGCCCGGACCCGCGGGCACAAGGCGCGCATCGGTGACGCCGGTTTCCTCAGCCAGTTCGCGCAACGCCACGGCGGCCAGGTCGCGCTCGCCATCGGCATGCCCGCCGATCCAGCTCCACGAGTCGTAAATGTTGTGGTACTCAAGCAGCGTCTGCGTGAACGTCGGGTCAACGGCCCATATGGAACATGCCATATGGGCCGGTGCGCTTCGGTCGAACACGTTCGGGTCGCCATCCAGCTGCCGCAGAATAAACGCCTTATCGGCTGCTTCCTGCTCGTTCGCCGGTTCGAATGCAGCAATGTCTTCGCGAATGCCCATGGTGGCCCCTTTGCATGTTTGATATCGCATATAAGAATAGCATTCCAGACCGTATCGCCTGCGCCGCGTAGCGTCCAGAATCCTTGACAGGAGAGGGCAACCCACACATGCCGTACGCACCCCGCCAACTCTTCACTTCACCAATCGCGCCCGTCAGGTTATCGGCCTTCACGATAGCAGAACATCTATAGAAAGTGACAGCTTTCGCCTTGTTTGCAGGTCGGATTCGTGGTTTCATGGAACGCGTCGCAATTTGCGCCCCGCGGGCGCCGCCGCACGGCCGGCAAGCTCGCAAAGCGCACGGTAATACAACGATTAGGAGTTAGGTTCATTATGGCGAAGAAGAACATCCCGTACGACCAGAAGTACTACGATCCCGAGATCGAGACGATGCCGCGCGAGGAGCTGGAGAAGATGCAGCTCGAGCGTCTTCAAGCCATGGTGAAGTACGCCTACGAGAACGCTCCGTACTACAAGCGCAGCTTCGACGAGGCCGGCGTTTCCCCCGAGGACATCAAGACCTTGGCCGACATCCAGAAATTCCCGTTCATCAATAAGCAGACCGAGCGTGATACGCAGCATGTCGGCAGCTTCTTCGGCGAGCTGTGCACCGTGCCCGAGGACGACGTCATCTTCATGGCCACCTCCTCCGGTTCCACCGGCGTGCCCACGGTCAGCCCCTTCACGCAGGCCGACTTCGACCTGTGGCAGGATACCGAGGCCCGTCTGTTCTGGCAGGCCGGCATGCGCCCGAACGACCGCTACGTGCACGGCCTGAACTTCGCCCTGTACGTCGGCGGCCCCGACGTCATCGGCGCTCAGCGCCTCGGCGCGCTCGCCATCTGGGCCGGCGCCATCCCGTCTGACCGCCTGATGTTCGTGCTGCAGCAGTACAAGCCCACGGTCATCTGGACCAGCCCGTCCTACGCTTGGACGCTCGGCCAGAAGGCGAAGGAGAAGGGCCTCGACCCGCGCACCGACTTCAACATCCACACCATCATCGTTGCTGGTGAGCCGGGCGGTTCCATCGCTTCGACCCGCGAGGCCATCGAAGAGCTGTGGGGCGCCAAGGTCGTCGACTTCTTCGGCCTGTCCGACATCTACGGTGCCTGCGCCGCCATGTGCGAGGCCAAGGACGGCCTGCACATCGTTGAGGATCAGATTCTCGTCGAGACCGTCGACCCGGTCACCGGCGAGGTGCTCGAGCCCGGCTCGACCGGTGAGCTCACCTACACGACGCTCATGAAGAAGGCCCGTCCGATGATCCGCTTCCGCTCCGGCGACATCGGCTACGTCTCCACCGAGAAGTGCTCTTGCGGCCGCACCCACGCCCGCATCCACGTGACCGGCCGCAAGGACGAGATGTTCATCGTCGGCGCCGTGAACGTGTTCCCCTCCGACGTCGAATACGTCGTGCGTCGCGAAGAGGGCCTGACCGGCGAATATTCCATCCGCGTGTACGACGAGAACTTCTCCACGCGCTACGAGGTGTCCGTCGAGCGCGCCTTCGGTTCCGACGAGCCCTACGATCAGGTTGCCAAGCGCGTCGAGAAGGCGTTGAAGGCCCACACTGGCGTGCGCCCGGCCAAGGTTATCGTGTATGATGCAGATAAGCTCGGCACTTCCTCCGAGCACAAGGCCAAGCGCTTCATCGACGAACGCGACTCGGCCAAGTAAAGGCTTACCCACTAGGGAAAGAGGCGCATCATGGCAATCGAATTCTCGGTTTCCGGTCAGCATTACCTGTTCAACGTGCAAACGTTCGCGCACACGGTGCTCGCCCTCGGCGGCGACGCGTACCATTACGCGCTGCGCGACCGCACGACCCAAGGCGTCATCGACGACGTTGCGGGTGGCGTGTCTGAGCTGGGCGTCGTGTTCGAGACGTCCGAGACAGCAGAAGCGCTTAACGCTGCGTTTGACCAGGCAGGACTTGAGTTCGTGCAGTTGAAGGAGTCGGCTCCGCGCGTCGCGCTGCCGGCGAGCCATCCGCTGGTGAACGCCGCGTCGCTTTCCCTTGACGTGCTCTCCGATTACCCGTACGTGTACTTCGACCAGGGCGAAGACGCTCCGGAGGCTTTCTTCGAGGAAGCGCTCGGCAACGAGCCCCGCGCGAAGTCCATCGCCACGACCGACCGTGCGAGCCTATCCGAGCTGATCGTCGCGCTGAATGGCTACACGGTCACGAGCGGCATCCTGGTCGGCATCTCCGATGGCGCCGGCCTGAACACCGTGCCGCTGGAAACCGACGTCAAGCTGTACCTGGGCTATGTGAAGAAAAAGGACGCGCAGCTCGACGGCGCTGGCAAGCGCTTCGTCGAAACGCTTGAGAAGAACCTGGAGAAGTACGCGAGGTTCTAAAGCTTCAAGCTGAACGCATTACGTAATTCGCAATCGCCGGCGGGGGAGACCTCGCCGGCGATTTTGTTTTCCGGGTCGAAGCAATGGCTTTCCTTGCCGCTCGTCGTCGTGAGCGGTTCAAGATGCGATGGAACAGAAGCGTTAAGCTGGGATTTGGCGGCTGGGCGTGCGGCTCGCAACGTTACCGACTCAGCCGTTAAACCGCGCATTTGGTGGTTGTCGTGGCAGGTCTCGGGCGCGTTAGGTCGCGTTGCGGTAAGCTATGGGGATGCATATCCTTTCAGACGGGAGCATTCCATGATTGAGATTCTATGGCATGGCCGCGGCGGCCAGGGCGCCTTCACGGCAGCTCGATTGCTCGGCGCGGCGGCCTCGCTTTCGGGGGAGCGGTTCGCGTTGGCGTTTCCCTCGTTCGGTCCTGAGCGTCGCGGTGCACCGATGCGCGCTTTCACGAAGATATCCGATGCGCCTATAGGTGATCGCAGCGCGGTTTCGAAGGCCGATTTCGTCATCTACTTGGACGGCACGCTGCTCGACGCGAACTGGGCTGACGAGCTGAAGCCGGGCGGCATTTGTCTGGTGAACAGCGCGGATGCGCCAGCGGATCCGCGCCTTCTGGCTATCGATGCGGACGGCATGGCGAAGGAGCTGTTGGGGCGTCCGATCCCCAACACAGTTTTCCTGGGCGCGTTGACCGCATGCGGTTGCGTGACGCGCGACGATATCGAAGAAGCCATCCGCGGCTACATGCCAGCGAAGCTGCACGAGAAGAATATCGCCGTCGTTGAGCGAGCTTCCGCTTTGGTTACGGAGATGCTTGCTGGCCGCAACGGGGCGGGGGAGCAGGATGCTCCGGCTGCTGGCTCTGATGCTTCGACGGGCGCCACTTCCGTCGTTCATGTTCGTAGCCCTCATGCGCAGCTCGATCACGTGTGCACCCTGCGCTCCGAGGTTCCGACGCTCGTGGACTTCGTCAACACCACCTGCTACGAGGCGGGCTATCTGACGCAGATCAACGCCGGCTGGCGCAACGTTCGCCCCGTGGTGAACACGGCCGCCTGCGCGGGCTGCCTGCAGTGCTATATGGTGTGCCCCGATGGCGTTATCTATAAGGTTCCCGCTGATAATAAGGCAGGCGTCGGCGTGGCCGTTGACCTGGACTTCTGCAAGGGCTGCGGCGTGTGCGCCTCGGCATGCAAGTTTGATGCGCTGGTGATGGTTTCCGAAGCGGCCGCGAAAGCCGCCGAAACCGCTGAAGCAGCTGATCAGAAGGAGGCGACCGCGTAAATGAAACGGTTCCTTTCCGGCGATGAGGCCTTTGCCGAGGGCGTGCGCCTGGCCCGCCCGCAGGTCATTTCCGCTTACCCCATCACGCCGCAGACGGTCGTCGTCGAGCGCCTGTCCGAAATGGTGGAGGCCGGCACCTTGGCCGCCGAATACGTTCACGTCGAATCCGAGCATTCTGCGCTTTCATGCGCTATCGGTGCATCCGCCACGGGCGCGCGCACGTTCACGGCAACGTCTTCGCAAGGCTTGCTGTACATGGCCGAATGCCTTACGTACGCGGCCGGCGGCAGATTCCCCATCGTGATGATGAACGCGAACCGCGCGACCGCGCTGCCGTGGAACATCTACGGCGACCAGCGCGACTCGCTGGCGCTTTTGGACCATGGTTGGATTCAAGCATACGCGCAGGACAACCAGGAGGCCCTTGACCTGGCGCTTATGGCATACGCTGTGGCCGAAGACCCGGCGGTGCGCACGCCGTTCATGGTGAACCTGGACGGCTTTGCTCTCACGCACACTTACGAAAGCGTGGACATTCCCGAGCCCGAGCAGGCCGATGCGTTCCTGCCGCCTTACGATGCCGCGGGCAATCGCTTCGATTTCGACAGCCCGGTGAACATCGGCTATTCGGCCGGCCCCGAGTTCAACAAGTACTTCAAGCAGGCCGAACACGAGGCCATGCTTGCCGCGGCCGACGCCGTCACGCGCGCAGAAGCCCGTTTCGCTGAGGTTTTCGGTCGCCAATACACCGGCATGATTGAATCCTGCGAATGCGAAGACGCCGATGTGGTGCTGATTACCCTCGGCTCCATCGCCGGCTTGGCCCGCGAGCGCTGCCGCGAGCTACGAGCCGCCGGCGTGAAGGCTGGTGTGCTGCGCATTCGCTACATGCGCCCGTTCCCCAGTCAGCTCATCGCCGAGGCCGTGCGCGGCGCGAAGGCCGTTGGCGTGCTGGAAAAGGACGTCAGCTTCGGCGCAGAGGGCACCGTCATGACTAACGTGTGCTCCGCGCTGCAGCAAGCCGGATGCGCTATTCCGGTTCTGAACTTCATCGGTGGCCTGGGCGGCGACGACATCACGGTCGCGCAGATGCGCGGCATGTTCGAGGTGCTGGGTCAGATTGCGGCCGGCCGCATCGAGCCCGCCGACTGCCCGCGCGTCGGCTTCCTGGGCATTGATTCCATCGCAGATGAGCTGGGCAATACGTGCTGCGAAGGCAACGCTGCTGTTTCGCAAGGCGCCGCTACGGAAGGGGGGCGATAGCCATGGCCATCAACGCCAAGAACATCACCCAGGACGAATTCTTCTTCGGCCATAAAGCCTGCGCCGGCTGCGGTGGGTCGCTCGCCGTCCGC
>CAVBPP010000038.1:0-13705 GCA_963597295.1 Paratractidigestivibacter sp.
CCAAACGCAAACCAGGTGCACGCTTGGCGCACCTGTGGCGATCAGGCTGATCCCCTGCCTCAGCGTTTCTAGCCGAACCATCAAGCTGCTCGTCCGCGTCGTCTCGGCTCAAACTACCAGGCTTCGCGTCATCAGCGCACACCCGGCGCCCATGCTGCGCGGCGCAGTCCGCCTCGCCTCCAAGTCGTCTATCAGCGCACGCCTGGCCCAGCGCCCGACGCCCCTCGCCGCCTCGCTTCCCGCGCAAACCCCCGTGCAGCGCGCCCGGAACCGCTACGGCCACGGCAGCCACCGCCACAGCAGCGAGCGCCCCCTCGCGCAGAATCTGCCACACAACAGCCGCCAAATCGCCCGCCGCGCCGCCATCAAAGCCAAGGCTATTGAACAGCCCCGCAGAACCCTCCAGTGAACCAGCCATTGCATCGCTCAAAAACACCGGCACTTCCCCGTCGGGCAGCACGTTCATCAGCACAAACGACGCAAACAGCACCAAAACGAAAAGGGCCGGCGCAAGCCAAGCCCTCTTCTCATTCGAATTCTGTTCGCGGTTCCCCATACGGTCCACCCCTTCGCCCCAGACCAGGCCTGCGGTCCGTCGCCCACGGATATCTCCGCAGCCCACACGCAGCCCGGCATCCGGCGGCGGAACGCCTTACAGTCCCAGCGCCTTCTTCAGCGTGGAAACGCGGCGGCGGCTGACGGGGATCTTGTCCTCCACGCCGTTGAGCGTCAGCAGCAGCGTGCCGCCGGCCACGGGCTCAACCTCTTCCACCATGGAAAGGTTGACCAGGTAGCCGCGATGCACGCGGAAGAACCCGTGCCCGTCCAGGCGCTTTTCCAGCTGTGCCAGGCTGACGGTGCTGAAGTAGCGGTCGGTATCGGTCTGCAGGTACGCGTAGTCGTCGCGCGCCATGACGAAGCGGATCTTGTCGATGCCGATCAGAATCTTCTTGCCGGCCTTCTCAACCGGGATGCGCTCGGACTTCTGCGCCTGCGCGTGCAGCTGCACATGCTCGCGCACGCGGGCGATGGCCTGCGCCAAACGGTCGGTTTCCACGGGTTTCACCAGGTAATCGACGGCGTTCACCTTGAACGCGTCAAGCGCATGCTCGCTGTAGGCGGTCACGAACACCACCGCGGGCGGGAACTTCAGGTGCTGCATGGCCTCGGCCAACTGCAAACCGGTGGCCTCGGGCATGTTCACGTCAAGGAACATGACGTCGCAGGGGTATTCCTTCAGCTTTTCAATGGCCTCGCGCACGCTGGCGGCTTCGGCCGTCACTTCGGTCTGGCCGATTTCGTCAAGCAGATACTTTAGCTCAGAGCGCGCAGGGGCCTCGTCATCGACGATCATGGCTTTAAGCATGGGGCCTCCGCTTCTGTTTGGGAATTAACGCTGATATTGCGCCTATTATACGGCATGGCGCGGGGCTTGCCACCCCTCACAAATCCACCTGCATCAATTCTGCGATGGTCAGAACGTAGATGCGGAACGCCTCCTTCAGCGACTCCTCGCTGGCCGCTTCATCAGGGCCATGCATGCCTCCGGCCCATGCGGGCTTTTCAACCCAGGGCTTTTCCGGCCCGAAGCTTGCCGCGTTGGAGAACTCGCGCGCGTACGTGCCACCGCCCATGGTGAACGGCTTCGCTTCCTCGCCCGTGGCCTGGTTGTATGCGGAAAGAAGCGCTTGAACGAAGGGCCCATTCGCGTCGATGAGGAACGGCTCGCGATCAAGCGTCTGCCGGCACGTGCCGCCGCAGGGCTCTAGCAGCTCGGACAGGCGCGCGGTCAGCGCCTCGGCCGAAGTGGTGGTGGGGTAACGGACATCGACCGTCTGGACGAATCGGTCATCCTCCATGAAGATACGACCGCCAACCGCCGTGAGCGCGCCGAAGTGCTCATCTTCGCAGGCGATGCCCAATGCGCTGCCGTCGGTTGCCGCCATCAGCTTCGCCACCGCTTCGAAATAGATGCGCTCCATGCTTGTGACCAGGTTGTTCTCCAACAAATAATCGATCAACATGCCGATGGCGTTCACGCCGCCTTCGGGCGTGCTGGCGTGCGCGCTCCTACCCTGCGCGCTCACGCGGGCAAGCGGCATACGCTCGGCCTCGATGATGGAAACGTCAACGCTCGCCGCCTCCTGCTCCGCATTCGAGATGTCGAAGGCGCCTTTCGCGATCGAGCTGCCCGTCAGCGGCTGGATGGTTACGCCCTCCGCGGCCGGCAGCGTCGCGGCATCGGCCCTCACGATCAGCTCGGCCGTGCCGGCAACGGCGTTCACAGCCATGCCTCCGTCGAAGCTGACCACGTTACGCTCGTCTATTGGCAGGTTCGGGCTGATCAGCAGCGCATTGTAGATGCCCTTCTCGCCATAGCACACGGGGAATTCGGCATCGGGAGTGAACAGGAACGCGGGGTCGGCATGATGCTCGCGGTAATAAGCCACGTCGTTCATGCCCGTTTCCTCGTTCGCACCGAAAATGAAGCGCATGGTGTAGGGGAATTGGGCGCATTTGCCCTGATCTTGCAGCTGCTTCCAGAAGTTCATGGCATGCAGCGCGACCACGAGCGGGCCTTTATCATCGGTCGTGCCGCGGCCTACCAGGTAGCCGTCCTTGCGCGTGATTTGGAACGGTTCGAAATTCCAACCAGGGCCGGCGGGCACCACGTCGGTATGGCAGATGAGCGCCAGCTGCGTTTCGGTTTGCCCGGGGAAATCGACGTACCCGATGTGGCCCTCGTCGTTATGCGGGTCGAAGCCCATGCCGGACGCCAAGTCCAACGCAGCCTGCAGCGCCGCCGCGGGGCCGGGGCCGTACGGTTTGCCCGGCTCGGCGGCGGAAAGGTCCTCGGTGCTGGGAATGCGGATGAGCGTGTCCATGTCGGCCACGACGGTTTCCCAGTTGGCGGCCAGGTATTCGCTGATTAGCTGCTCAAGTTCAGCTGCAGCCGGCGCGGCGAACTTGGCCGGGGCGTGGCTGGGTTTTCCCGCTTCGACGGCAACGCCGACTTTCGCAACATCGTTGGCGTCGATAGCTGCCCCTGCTACATTCACATTTTCGTTCATATTCGCACCCCGTTTCCTGTTGTGCGGCTGGGCCGCATCCGGTATAATGCTGAAGCTACGTGCCCGAGTGGCGGAATGGCAGACGCGGCGGTCTCAAAAACCGTTGTCTCACGACGTGCGAGTTCGACTCTCGCCTCGGGCACCATTTCGGAAACAGACGACCCCGCAAACCCGCGGGGTCGTTTCATTTTCCGCAGGCAATTCGATTATAGGGCGAACGCAATCCGCGCGATCACCCAACCGGGCAAATCTGCGAATAGAAGAATTCAGCCCTATACAAAACGGGCCGGATATACCGACCCGCATCTCTTGCTATTTTTCGATTTCGACGGTTATGTTCTCGTCGCCAAGACGCAGCTGATCGCCGTTTTTCAGGCGAATGGGATTTCCCTCCGCAATGCGCTCACCGTTGACGTAGGTATGGTTCGTCGAACCCAGATCTTCAGCCATAAACGAATTCCCAATACGGGAAATGCGCAGATGGGCACGACTGACGGCCGTGTTGTTCGCGATGCGCACATTCGACGCGGATCCCTTGCCCACCGTTGCGGGGAACACCGAAACGGGCAGGCGCTCGCCGTTTCCGCGCACGAGCGTCAGGCTGCCGGGATCATCAGCTTCGCCAACCGCGCCGGACAAGCCGGTCAAGCCAGCGCTACTGCTTGCGGCGGAACCGGCAGGCGCCGCGGGGGCCGCCGGAGCTGCAGGAGCGCTTACGGAAGCAGCGGGCTGAGCAGCCGCAGGCATTGGACCAGGCTGGGCGGCTGCGGGCTGAGCAGGCGCAGCTGCCGCAGGCTGAGCGGGCGAGGGCTGCGCGTGCGCAGGACTCGGAGCCGCCGCAACGGCAGGCTGAGCGGGGGCCGCCGCGGACTGAGCGCACTGAACGGGCTGGGCAGCTGCATGCCGAGGAGCCGACGCCGCAGGCGCAGACGAAGGCTGAGCGGGCGCCCCAACCTTGCGCGGACCACCGCCGTTAGCGAATAACGGAGACACCACGACCGGGTCAACCTCGACGGTATCGGTCGGCAGCGGCGGGTTAGAAGCGGCTACCTGCGAATAATCAGGCAGCGGGCGCGACGGCGCCGGAGCATATTGCGAACTGGCGGAAACCGGCTCGGGAGCAACCGGCTGCGCCGGCATAACGGGCTGAACCGGCGACGTCGACTGCACGGACGCTACGGACTGCGCAGGCTGCGCCGCAGCAGCGGGCTGCTGCATCTTCGTTCCGCAGTACTGGCAGAACAGGTTATCGTTCGGATTAAGCTTGCCGCAATTCGTGCAATACATGCGCTCATCCCCCTTCAAACGCCGAAAATGGCGCCAAGAAATTTACCTTCGCAGTATCGTTCCGTCGCGTTTTGAAATGTTGCGCAACTCTACCGGACCATCGTATGCCAGCCTGGCCTCCAAGCGAAGCGAACCATCGCAATCGAACGGAAACAGCGCAACCAATCCTTCTACTGCTTGCGAATCCCCTGGCGCAACGCCAAACCGCACACCACCAAGCACACCACGCAGAACAAGCCCAACACACCCCACGACGCGGCCAAATGCGCCATGGTGAATTCGAAGCACGACTCGAATTCATGCTCGTAGATCTCGGGCGTGATCATGTCGTTTTGATACACCTTCAAGTCCAGCTTGTTCAGGTCTACCGTAGTGCCAAGGGCTTCCATGCCCCAGCGGCACTGAATCACATTCGAGAACGCATCCAGCGCGCCTTCCAGCTTGAACAAAAAGCCCGAGAATAGCACCTGCGGCATGATCAGAATTGGCGCCATGGCCAGCGCGCGGTCCGAATTCTTCACCAGCGAAGAAACAGCCAAGCCCAAGCACATCGCCGAGAACGCCATCAGGAAGTTCGACACGAACATCTCGACCGGCGCGCTGAACAGGGTGTCTGTTGGCAAACCGCGCACCAAGCAGAACATGCCCAGCATAAGCGCAGTCTGCAGCAAGCAAAGCACGCCCATGACCAGCACTTTCGAAATGATATAGGCCAGCAGGTTCAAACCACCGGCGTATTCTCGCTGCAGGATGGGCCGCTCTTTGCAGATTTCCTGGATGGAGTCCAAAATGCCCATCCAAAACGCCGCGCAGCACATGGCGAACAGGCACGCCTTGGTGTCCTCGTACAGCGTGAAGCAATCCGCGCCGCCCACGATACCGATAAGCCAGCCGAGCAGCGGCGCTTGCAGCACCAACAGAGCCAAACGCTGCAGGTCGTTCACCATCAGGTGCGTCATGCGGCGCGACAGCGTCCATAACTGGGACAGAAACGGCGGGTTCTTCTTGCGCTGCACCGCCTGTTTGGCGCCGTCGGTGCTGCCGGGCAGCGGGCGGCTGGTGTAGCGCAGCTGATCGGACCACTTGACGCTTTCCTTATCAAGGCAGTCGTAAATCTCGACGAAGTCGTCCACCCCGAAATGCTTACAGGCCTCCTTCGGATCGCCCGAATAGCACAGGCGCCCGCCCTTGCCCATCATCACCACGCGATCGCACAGGCCGATGCTCTGCGTCGTGTGCGTGACCAAAATGATCGTACGACCGGAATGCGCCATGTTCGCCAGCGTCGCCATCAGGTTCTTCTCGATACCCGGGTCAAGACCGCTGGTTGGCTCGTCCAAAAACAGCAGCTTCGGGTCGGCCAACAGCTCCACGGCGATGGACGCGCGCTTGCGCTGGCCGCCGGAGAGGCTCTTCACGAAGTTGTTCTTCTCGTCCTTCAGGCCCAACATGTCCAGCACCTCTATGGCGCGGGCACGACGCTCGGCCTTGGTCGAATCGGGCGGCATGCGCAGCTCAGCGGCGTACAGCAGCATGTCGAGCAGGCGCAGGTTGTCGAATACGATGTCCTGCTGCGGCACGTAGCCGATGGAGTTCTTCAGCACGCCGTAGTTTCCGTATAAGTCCACCCCGTCTATCTCCACGGTGCCCTCCGTGGCCGGCACGATGCCATTCAGCTCGTTGAGCAGGGTCGTTTTGCCAGCGCCCGACCCACCGACAATGGCGACGAATTCGCCGCGTTCTATGTGCAGCGACACGTTGTCGGTGATGGTGCGCATCTTGCCGCCTGCCTTGCAGCGGCGCGTCAGGTTGCGCGCAACCAGGTCGACGCCCTCGCAGCGCAGGTTGTACAGCAGGTTGTTGCCCAGCACCACCAGGTGCGCATTGGCCAGCGTCACCATTTCGCCGGGCTTCACCACGGCCTGCCCTGCCACGGGCAGTCCGCCGACGAACACGCCGTTGAAGCTATTCAGGTCCGTAATCACCCACTGATCGCCGGTGTAGCGTTCCAGCTTCGCGTGCTGCGCCGAAACCGCCGGCAGGGCCAGCACCACGTCGTTGCCGGCAACGCGCCCAAGCGTCAGCTGCGTGCGGCCCGCAAGCGGGAACGTATGCCAGCGCGAATTGTCGTAAGAGAACAGCATAACCACGCACGCCTTGCCGTCGCCGGGCTTGCCGATGGTCACGACGTCGCCGGGCGTCACGCGTGCACGTTCGCGCCTAATGCCGTTCACCCGCAGGCCGTTGGTGGAGTTGTTGTCAAAGATCATGCACGACGTGCCCTGCACCGCAATCTGGCCGTGATTACGCGACACGATGCCCGAACGAGATTTCAACACGATGGAATTGCCGTCGGCCGATCCGAACGTGTACACGGCACCCGTCACATCGATGGGCCCGTCGAACAGCACGTCGTCGCCCTCCATCACACGCAGGCATATAGAAGCTCCGGAATACTTCTGCACCTCAGCTTCGACTTCACGATCGAAGTACTGGGTTTTCTTCTCTTGCTGCATGCCCGAATAACGCGCGTTCATCGCTACCCTACCTTCACGTTAGAAATCGTGCCGTCAACCAAATTACATGCGACGCACTCACCTTTGGAAGAGGCTATGTACATGATACCGCCGGATATGCCGGCACGGGAATTGGCCACCACCTGCTGGCCCAGCCAGTCATCGACAGCCGAAACCTGGTCGTTCATCAGGCCCGCTGTGGTACTGGCCATATGCAGCGCGCCGGATGTTTCGAAGGCGAACAACGTGTCGGACCCGGCCAGCAGAAGCGGTGCATCGGACGTTTCGCCAATCTGCTTCATTTCGCCCGTGGCCGTCATGCGGCTCACGTGCTCGCCCTTCGTGGAATACACGAGCGACCCGTCCCCAATGCAGGCTGCTTGCAAGCTGCCTGAGCCGCTGCCCCACGACTGGAACGTCACAGCCGTTGACCCAAGCGAGGCGCGCTGAGCGGTCCAATTGCTGTCGTTAGCGGTGATAGCGTACAGTTTCCCCTGCTCAACGTAGGCATACAGCTTCTTGCACTGCTTTGATAGCAACTCTTTAGGCTGGCCTTCGCCGGAAAGCGACAGCTGGTACAGCTTGCTCGTCCCATTTGACGTTGCCACGAAGTACATGGTTTCATCCCAGATGGAAAGGTAACTGATGGTTGTGCCGGAAGGAGCCTCGTACACCACCTGCGCCGATTCGCCGGGCTTGCAGGATTTGATAGCTGTGCCAGAAAGGTCGGTCGACGAGCTGGACTTGGCCGACGACTTGCCATTCGAGCCGGTGGCGGACACGAAATACAGCTTGCCGGCCTTCAAGTTCAGGTAGCTTGCCGAATCGTCGCAAATGCGTTCGAGGTCGGCGTCGCTTTCGCCCTGCTGGCGGTACACGCCGCTTGATAGCGCGAAATATCGGCTGCTGGAATCTGCCGCGACCAGCCCGCCGCCGGCGATGTTGGCGGCGTAGTTGCCCTCGTCGGTTTTGTCGGGAAGCGCCATCGACACAGCACCCGCTGCGGAGCTTTGCTTGGCGCTGGTGGCGCGATCCTTCAGCGCGGCGTCGTTGGAAGCTGCAGTGAAAATCGCCACGCAAACCGCCACGATGGCGATGAGCGCAACCGCGGCCGCAACCACCAACGCGACGAGCTTCTTGCCGCGCGGCATCTCGCGCTTCGGGCGCGCAGGCGCGTACGGGTCGGCCGCGCGCTTGCCGCGCTTCGCGGGCTCTGCGGTTTCGGGAGCGATTTCCGGCTGGTCGGTCAGTGCCGCATAGCTGGTTGCCGCAGGCGTAACGGCCGCGACGGGCTCGGCGGGGTCGGCGGGCTCGGCGGGCTCGGCGGCGTTGTCGGCGGGCTCAGCGACACCATCGGCAGCAGACGACCCGTTCGTCTCGACAGGTTCTGCGCCTTCATCAGCCGCGGTCGCACCGGCGGCATGCCTGCCGACCTTAGCGGGCTCCGCCGTCGCCGCGGCGGCATGCGCGCCCCTCGCCGGCGCGTCAGCCTCGGCAGCAGCATGCCCCGCTGCCGCATCAACCGCAGCGGCCACGCCAACCGCGCCATCGGCCGCCCCAAGCTCAACACCGCAAATGGGACACCTTGACGCACCCTGAGCAGCCTCGCAGCCGCATACCGGGCACAATTTCACGTTATCTTCCATACCTTCAATTCCAAAAAAGAGGGGCACCGTTTCGCCCGGTGCCCCTCGCCTGATTACTTAAGCGGCATTCGAGCCGTTTTGCTCTTCATCCTTGCGCTTCTTAGCAAGGATAGCGAACACAACGAGCGCAATCAACGCAGCCGCACCCACAACGGTACCGATGACCAGCGGGATATTATGCAGCCACAAAGCGAACTTGTCCGCATTGACGAACACGCCGGAAACCTGCACGTCATCGCTGACGTTGTTGGCAGCATCCTTCGCGCTCACCTTGATGGTCTGGTTGCCCGAAGCGGCAGCCAGCTTGATGGTCTGCGTCGTGGAGGCCTTCAGGTCGTCAGCTGAGAACTCGGTCGTAGTGGTCTTATTGCCGTTGTTCACCTCGACGGTGGCGCCGGCAAGTTTCAGGTTGTCCTCGAAGGTCAGCGTCACATCCTGGCTATCGCCTTCGTAGGTGCTGTCGTTTTCCACGCCAATGATGTTGCAGATGGGCTTCACGTCGTCCACCCAGAAATTCACGTCGGCGGAAGACTTACGGGAAGTGTCTTTGTTGCCCATCGTGTTCTCGGACACATTGGCCGCGCGGTCAACCGAATGCATGGTCACCTGGTAACGGCCGCTGTCCTTGAAGTTGTCGCGCTTCACCGTGTAGGTGTAGGTGTGCCAACCGGTGGTGTCGTCGTTGGCCGTGCCGGGCTCGACGGTGTACTGGCTGCCGGACTTCAGCGTGGAATTGGACGAATCCTTCGTCAGCTCAACAGAGGTCTGCGCGGTGTCGATGCCCGAGGGGTTGATCTCTTCCACCTGCACGTCCTTCACCTTGCTGGCGGTGTTGCCGTACTGCATGTACTGGCCAGACATGGCCGTCGCGTTGTCGAGCAAGCGATACGTGGATCCGAAGCGATTAACCGACCAAATGGCGGCCTTGGTCGAGGTGCGCCCTGCAAGGTCGGTCGCGGTGACGATCACCTGGTACACGCCGTCGTTTTCGGGCTTGCTGGAATCGGGGTTAGCCCAGGAAATGCTCGTGTCGGTAGCCGTCGTGTTCATGGATTTCGTCGACTCGTACGGGTTGGTAGAAGTGCCCGACCCGGAAAGGCCGATGGCCTCGACCGTAGTGCCCGAAGCGCTTGCCTCGCTGGAAATGTTCGTGTCATGCACGGCAACCGAAGGGGCAGCGTCGCCCGACAGGGCGGAAAGCTCAGGCGCTGCAGAACCATTGAGCATGATGTCGATCTGCGGGTCGGTGGTATCCACGACGAATTCCTCGCAGGAATAGCTGGCCAGGGAATTGTCGGCCTGGTCAACGCCGTCGATGGTCATGGCGTACACGCCCTCGCCGGGGAAGTTGACGGTGGCGGTATGTACGTCACCGGAAGCAGACCAGCCGCTCACGGAGGGCTGACCGGCGCTGGAGCCGTTGCCCGCGTTGGCGGTGGGCTGCACGTTGATCAGGTCGCCGTCGAAGTTATGCTCGGTAATGGTGATGGTTGCCGTGCGAGCCTGCTGGTAGTACTTGCCGTTCACAACGTTGTTGTTGTCGAAGGTGACCTCCATGGTCGGCGAGGTCTTATCGACCGTGAAATCGTCACCGCCGCAGCTGGCGCTGCGATCGACGATGTCGTTGATGGTAGGGTCGGTCACCTGATAATCGGCATCGTCGGTGAAGGACAGTTTGTACTGCCAGGTGTTATCGCCGATCTGCGTGAAATCGGAGGGATGCACAGCGATAACCGCATCGCCGTCGCGATATACCGTGGTGACAACCTGGTCGTTGGCATACTGCTTGACGTACTCGAAGAACACCTCATCGATGGTGATGGTCATCGTGCGGTTGGTCTGGTAGTACTTGCCATGGCGGGCGTCATAGGTATCCCAGCTAATATTGATGGAAGGCGCCGAGACCTCGTTCACCAGGCGAATGTACTCCATGGGAATCTCAGCGGAATCGTTTCCCCAGGTGTCAAGCTTGTTGCCGGCGTTATCCCACGCTTCGACATGAAGGCTGTTGGTGGCAACGTCCTTGTCGCCATCGATGACGAACTCATAGATATTGTTGTTGTTCGAAAGGCCGTTGCCGGCGGACACGTTGGTCTCGGAGCCGCTCTCGCTGTCGGTGTAGGCAGCCTTGGTGGCGCCTCCGTTCACCTCGGACGTCTTGCGATCCAAGGTTTCAGAAACCCAGATCGCCGCGTCGTCGGTGGTCCAAGCGTCCGACACAACGAAGTCAACATTGATCTGGGACTTGCTGAAGAAAATGTTCTCATGCGAGGTGTACGGCGAACCGACTTCCCAGCTCTTCAGCTTAGGCGCAATGCTGTCGAAGCTGTATTCGATGCCCTGCACTTCGCAAATGACGCCATCGCCGTCGATGGCGTACACGCTGCCATGATGAACGCCCTGGCCACCGTTAAGCGTTTCGCTTTCGGTATACGTTTTTTCGTCTTGCGGAACGCCCTTGGTCGCATAGGCGATGCTGTGGCCGTCCCAAGAGGCAACCGGAGCCTCATTGATCCACGTGCCATGATTGTCGCCCGTCAGCGTCACATCGTCGCTGTGGTTCTCGCCGTTTTTAGCGCTAAGCGTAAGGCCGGTTTCAGACCATGCCGGCGTTTCCATCTTCTTGACGGAAACCTCCGTTGCGTCGACAACCTTATAATTGCCGTAGCCGCTCGCCTTGTCTGTCTTGGCGTCAGCATTGCGCGTGAACGTCGTCTTGGGCGACTGCACGGTTGCGCCTTGGTCGCCATAGGTGTCGAAGACAAGGCTGCTATAGCAGTCGGACGTAGGCTGCACGCCTTCGGGAGCATTCGCCTCGATAGCGGCCTTCACCTGGGTGTTTGCATCAGCAAGGACATGTTTGATCTGATTGCCCTCCAAACGGAAATCCTGCTCGGTAAGCGAGTACTCGATCGTCTTCGGGTCAACCTGGGCGGTGACGGTATGGGCGACGGCGGTCTTGTCCGGAAGCGTCCAAGCAAGCGTGGCCACATCGGCGGCAGCCTTCTCGCCGTCGCAGTAGGTGGCATTCTTGGCCTTCACGTTCAGGTTGGCGGTCGTGCCGGCATTGGCGTACTCGACCTCCACACCGTTGGTGTTCGTGATGGTCGGCACGCCCAGCAGCTCGAGCGCCTTTTTGGTGTTGCCAGCGTCATCGTTCGCGCCGGCAGCAAATTTAACGCCACTGAAGATGTCGTCAATGGCCCTGCCGTCACGGTCGTCGTAATACGTCAGCGAAGCCTTCGTGCCATCAAAGTCGTTATGCGCCCCATCCATGCTTTCGGGGAACAGGTTGATGACTTTCACCTGCGAATCGTATTTACCGTCATGCTGCGTTACGGCGGTCTGGCCGTCGATGCTCTCTTCGCCCTCGACCGTGATGTTGTCCACCGCTACGGAGCCGTTAAGCTCATCGCTGGTGACAGAGAGGCCGGCCGGAGCGGTGACAGGAACGACGACCTGATCCGTCTTGGTCGCGTTGTCGCTGCTCGTGGAGCTATCGCTCTTGGAATCGCCGCTCTCGGAGCTATCGGACTTTCCGTCGCTGGAGTCGTCCTTTTTGTCAGCGCCCTCATCGGAAGCGACCGAGGGGGTTTTGCCCGACTCGGAATCGGAACCCTTGATCTTGTAGGTAACCTTCGGGGTCACAGAACCAAGGTCAACCTTGTAGTTAGGAGACTTCAGCTCACCCGAATAGGAAGCCGTGTATTTGCCGGTCACGCTATAGCCGTATTTGCTCAAAGTTTTCGAATAATCGAAATTCAGCGAAAGCATCGCGTCGCCGGACCCAGTGGCCTGCACGGAAAGCACGCCATCTTTGAACGAGGCCGAAACGGCGCCATTCGAGCTAGCGCCGCTCACGGTCACGTCGCTAGGATTCGTCCAAGTCAGCTTGTTGGCGTCGATGGTCGAGGACAGGTCGCTCGAAGAGCCGGCACCGAGAGCGGCGCTGGACGTGAACTTGCCGAGGGCGTCATAGACGCCGGTCTCTATCCAGCCGTCGTCCTCGGACAGTTCGCTCAGGCCAGATTCGGTGATTTCCACCTTGTCGGCGGAAACGCCCTCTTTCTCGGCGATGGCATCCTTCAGCTGCTTGTAGACCTCGCCGTTTTCGCCCTTGCTAAGCTCGCTGTTGTACCACTCGATGAATTTACTCTCGATTAGCTGAGTTTTCCCAGCATCGCCAAGCTTTTCAAGCTTGGCGTTAAGGTCATTCTGCGCAAGGTTATCCGACGAAGCCTTATCGAAGCCCATGCTCACGATCTGCGACTTAACGGAGTCAGCGCTCTCGATAGCGTTCTTAGCCTCTTTGATGGCATCGCTGTAGTTATCCGAACCGTCGGAAGGATCAGGAACGGCAGTCGTGCTAGCGACATCCCAAGTAAGCGTGGGAATGCTGATGGTTTCGATGGGGTTTTCGAAGCCGTGGTTCAGATAAACCATCTGAGTAGGCAGACCAGTGGCCTCGTCGGTTGCCTGGATAGCCTTCCATTCGGCGGATGCGGCGGTGTCACCGGACGGCGCTTCGGTACCTTCGCCCTCTGCGTAAGCGCTGGCGTTGGTTGCCGGGATGGTGGGCACCAGCAGAGTCACCAACAGGGCGGACATTACCACCGACAGCGGTTTTCGTGTTGCTTTCGCTATTGAATCGAACATTACTTTACCTTCCTCGCCTGCATTCCGATTAATCGCTGATAACTTCGTCGGTATGCACCACGACCATATTCTGCTTAATAATAAAACGGAATTCGTCATCGTCGTGTTGCGCAACATCCTCGGCCAACTGAATCGCGGGCGTATCCACGTTCCATTGAGCCTTGTCGGCATTCGTAGCGCTTGCTGCCTGGGCCGCTGCGGCTTCGGCTGCCGCGGCCTCTTCTATAGGCGTGAGCATGCGCGTCGGGGAATCGACGGCATCCGGCTCAGGCTGCGCGACGGGTTCGGCCTGCGCGGGCGTTTCCTCGCCGGCAGTGCCGGCCTGCACGCCAAGCATGCCGGTCGGGTCCTCGGACGCGTCTTGCTCCACCAGCATGCCGGTGGGCTCTTCGGAATCCGCGTCTTCGACCAGCATGCCCGTCGGATCTTCCGAACCGGCAGCGGCATCTGCGCCAAGCAGGCCGGTCGGGTCCTCGGAACCAGCGTTCTCTCCGGTCAGCAGGCCGGTCGGGTCTTCGGAATCAGCTGC
>CAVBPP010000039.1:0-5992 GCA_963597295.1 Paratractidigestivibacter sp.
CGCACAGCGCCGACCATGCGGGCGACTTCCATATCGAAGCCCCGTTCAGCGGCGCGTATATGGTGTACAACCTGGAAGCTGTCGGCGTGGCGGCAAGCCTGCTCGGCTGCGGCAACGAGCCGCTGCAGCAGGCCATCACCGCATTCGACCCGCAAAACGGCCGCTTGCAAGCCTACGACCTGGCCGGACGCCATATCCTACTGAACCTGGCGAAGAACCCGACCGGCTTCAACCAGAACCTTAAGATTGTCGCGCAGGACCAGAAGCCCAAAGTGGTCGCCTTCTTCATCAACGACAAGGAGGCCGACGGCCATGACGTTTCTTGGCTGTGGGACATCGACTTCGAGGAGCTGGCGCAGGCCGGCCCGCTGGTGGCGTACGCCGGCGGCATCCGCGGTCGCGACATGGCCGTGCGCCTGAAGTACGCCGGTATCGAATCCGAGGTTGTCGAAGACGCGAACGACCTGCTCAGCCGCGTGGTCGCCCAACCTACCGAGGTGAGCGCCTATATCATCGCGAACTACACGTCGCTGCCCGGATGCAAAGCTGCGCTCGACGCGGCATGCGCCGACGGCGCAACGCCCCTGCAGCCCGCGGAGGGCGAAGTTCCGCAAGCGTGCGATTTCGGCGTTTCCGCTGGTGGAGAGGTTGCTAGCACTGGCGATGACGCTGCGACCGCCGGCGACTCGGCCAACGCTGCCGCGCCCGCCGACACTTCCACGGCCGACCCCATCGTCATCGCGCACCTGTTCCCCGACCTGCTGAACCTGTACGGCGACGGCGGCAACGTGCGCGTGCTCGAACAGCGCCTGAACTGGCGCGGCATCCCCGTCGAGGTGCGCCGCGTTCGCCATGGGGATTCCGTCGACCTGACGCAAGTCGACCTGATCATGATGGGCGGCAGCCCCGACCGCGAGCAGAAGCTTGCTAGCGCCGACATCGTCGCCATGCGCGACGACCTTGCCGCTTACGTTGAGGACGAAGGCCCGCTGCTGGCCATCTGCGGCAGCTATCAGATGCTTGGCCGCGAGTGGCTGGTCGACGGCGAAAAGGTACCCGGCCTGGGGCTCGTTGGCATGACCACCGGACGCCCCGGCACGTCGGCTGACCGCCTGGTGAACAACATCGCGCTGAAGTCCGACCTGGCCAGCACACCCGTCATCGGCTACGAGAACCACGCCGGCCGCACCTACCTTGACGAGGGAGTTCAGGCGTTCGGTACGGTGGTTTCCAACACCGGCCTGGGCAACAACGAAGAAACCAAGCAGGACGGCGTCCGCTACAAAAATGTGCTGGGCACTTACCTGCACGGCCCGCTGCTGGCGAAGAACCCGCAGATCGCCGACTGGCTGTTGGAACGCGCGTTGGAGCGCCATGCCAAGCGCGCCGGCGCCCCCGCGCCCAAGCTGACGCCGCTCAACGATGCCGCCGAGCAGGCCGCCAACAACTTCATGGCGGGCAAACTTGGAGCGAAGTAGCCTACGGGGCGCACGCACCTCGCCATCGTCCGCGAGATGCGTGCGCCCCCATTTCATTTATAGCGTCCGTTCATCCTTTACGCCTCGCATCGCAGGCCCCCTCAGCATGCGTGCAACCACGCAACGACCCACTCCTTCGCAACCAAACAAGAAAGCTCGCGCCGAATTCGGAGCCGCAAACGACGGCGCCAATCATCCCCTATTCGCAAGTCTCACCGCGTAAGCCTGACCAATCTCACCATATCCCCTGCTCACATCCCTATTCCAACTGCTAGATTTCTGCCACCTTTTCATCACCGAAACCGGGGCAAACTGCAAGCTTGGCGCTGGAATGCGGGCATAAGGTTTCCTCTTAACGAACGCGTGAAAGGGGAAACCATGAGCAACACTTGGAAGGTCCTGCCGAAGGACGGCTTAGAGGACAGCGAACGCTGCGTTCGCACGACAAGCGGCGAGCGCACCGGCAAAACCGTCTTCAATTTACTATCGTTTCTTGCCGCGGTGCTGTTGCTGGCGATCGCAGTTTCCACCACGCAAGCAAGCGCGCAAGCAGCGGAAACAAGCGTTGATCTTCAAGTTGGCGAGCAGATTCCCTATGCAGGTTACTCAACCAGTTGGATGTACATCGACGGACGCAGCGCCTACTGCGCCGTGCCCAGCAGACAAACGCCCGCTGCGGGAACCTACGCCGCATCAGCACTTTCGGCCATTGACAACCGCAATGATGAAGTGACTGCTGACCTGTGGTTTTCGTTCGGCAGCCCCGGGTTTGACGCCAGTCTTTGGCCAAGCACCTGGTACGACGGCGGCGCCATGACCGACGCACGCTACGCGGCGCTCGCACACGTTCTGATCTCCGACAGCTACGCATCCGACGGTCGCGCCGCGTTGCATGGCTGCAGCGCGGCATTCCGCAACTGGGCCAGGCAATATGTCATCGGATTCGACGAGGACGGCAACCTGATCAACCCCGACGCCACCGGTCGACGCATTCTGGACCGCTCCGACGAGGTTCCAAGCTCGTTCAAAGCCTTCGAAGTGCGCACGGGAACCGCCACGCAGACGATTATCGGATACACCTACGCGCCCTCGGGCTCGATTGAGCTGACGAAAGCCATCGGGATGCCGCAAGTGTCGGCGGACAACTCGCTCTATTCCCCAGCTGGAGCAAAGTACGGCCTGTTCAGAGACGAAAGCTGCACCGACATGGCACACGAGCTGACCACCGACGAGTCAGGCTATGCGCGAATCGACAACATTGCAACAGGCCGCTATTGGGCGAAGGAAACCGCCGCACCTACCAATTCTCAGCTTAACGATAAGGTTTATCTCATCGAGGTGACCGATCGCCAAACCACACGCATCGCCGATAGCGATGCCAGCAGTGCGGGCAAGGTTGTCGATCAACCGGCTTATGCCACCATCGACCTGCTGCTTTCCAAGTTCGACGCCGAAACCGGCCAAGATAAGCCCATTGGCGAAGGCAGCTTCGCGAACGCCGAATTCACCATGCGGTACTTCCCCAACCTGCGGGGCGACACGTCCGAGGATGCAAAGTTCACCTGGCGTTTCAAAACCGACGCATCGGGGCAAATGCGTCTCGCCAGCAAAGAGGATGCAGCTTTGACCCATATCGGCGGCGACGGCTTGCCGCTCGACGAAAGCGGCATTCCGGCTTTCCCCGTTGGAACTTACACCGTGCAGGAAACCAAAGCACCTACCGGCTATCTGACCAGCAACAACATCCTAAGCTTCACCCTCACCTCCGACGGCCAAAACGATTCCTGCCACATCGTGCAGAGCGGATTCACCAACGTGAATCTAACGGTCGAGGAACAGGCGATCCGCAACGATCTGAAGCTCGTGAAGAAAGCCGAGAACACCAACGAGTCGCTGCAAGTCCCGTTCCTGCTGACCAGTAAGGCAACCGGCGAGGCGCATGTGCTTATCGCCGACCGCAACGGCAACGCATCCACCGCCAGCAATTGGAACCCGCACAGCCGCAACACCAACGGCAACGACGCGCTCATCGGGGCCGCAACCATTTCCGTCGCAGATATGGACGACGCGGCCGGTATCTGGTTCGGCCGCGACGCAGCCGGCAATGTGGCGCCCGTCAACGACAACCTGGCCGCGCTGCCCTACGGCGAATACCTCTTAGAAGAGTTGCGCTGCGATGCAAACGAGGGGTTTTGCCTGATCAGCAAAACGATTTGGGTTGAACGCGATACCAGCTCTTCGCAAATCATCTGGATGAGCCTATCCGACCAGCCCGCAACACCCGAAACACCTGACCTGCCGGAAACCCCTAAGACGCCGGATGAACCCGACACCCCAACCGAGCCCGAGACCCCCGACACGCCAAGCACGCCGGACAAGCCCGAGCAACCCAATACACCAACAGAGCCCGAGCAGCCGAGCAGCTCTGACGAACCGAAGGAAACAACAACCCAAACCGAAACGACCACGCAACCCAGCGAAAACAAAGCAACCGGCGAAAGCAAGTCCCCGGCAACCGGCGATACCCTGCTCGCCCCCGCCGCCATCTTCTTCGCCCTGGCCGCCGCGCTAGCCATCGCAAGCGCCATCTACGCCAAGCGAGCCAGCAACCGCTGCCGCCAACACCACAAACGAAGCTACCTAAGGTATCGCTAGAACCTGCATTTCCACCAAATTACCCTTAACAAATGTTAAGATACTCTCACCAAGAAGGAAACCATGCATAGAAGGCAGCTCGTCGCGATCCTAGAAGCAAACGGATTCGTGTCCAAAGGCGGGACCAAGCACGAGAAATTCGCAAAAGGAAGCCTGGTCGTGCTTGTGAAGCGGCATAGCGAAATCCACGATCAGGCCGCGAAACGAATATTGCGCCAAGCAGGACTTCGATAGAACTGGGCATATTTGGAAGGTGAGCGTATGTTTTACGTATGCGAGTTCGAATTCTTCAACGACGGCGAGGGCGGCGTCACCGCGTCCTGCCTGAACGAATGGGGTGGCGCAACGTTCGGCGACTCCCTTGAATACGCTGTGGAAAGCGCGGCCGACTGGCTGGCGACCATGGTCGACGATGCGCTGTTGAACAACAAGCAACTGCCGCCGATATCGTTTGGACATGAGCCATCGCATGAGGGGCAAGTCATCGCCGTGGCCGTAACAAGGAACTTATCCGATATTGAATCGATGAGCGCCGCCGATGCCGCACGAGCACTCGGCGTCAGCCGAGCCCGAATAACCCAGCTCATTCAAGCAGGTCTTCTGGATTCATGGAAAGAAGGCCATCACTGCCGCGTCACCGTCGACAGCGTGAACGCCAGGCTGAACGACCCGCACAAGCCCGAGGTTCCTACGCAGGTGGTGCATGCCTAGCAAATGCGTATCGGCAGGGTTGGCGACTCTAGCGCAAAAGTCGACCAGAAAGCAACGGCGCACCACTAGGGCGCGGCACTAGACAAGACATCGATTTCGCAAGCGCCATCTACGCCAAGCGAGCCAGCAACCGCTGCCGCCAACACCACAAGCGAAGCTACCTAAGGTATCGCTAGAACGCAGCGTCGATGGGGTCGCTCACCCGCACATCCTCTTGACCGCGTTCAAGGGCGGTGAGCGCATCCAGAAAAGGCTGCTGCGTGCCGTCGAGCATGCGCAGTTGCAGGGTGACGGCATCGGCGAATTCGCTGTCGAGCACCTTCGCCCCATGGTCTGCCGCCAAGCGCGTCAGCTGCTCATAGCGCGGGTAGGCGATGCGAACGCGAATATCCACGCAGCGCGACACCACCACCAGCTGCGCAGCGTCAATGCCCGCCTGCGTCGACTGGGTGTACGCACGAACAAGCCCGCCCGTGCCCAGAAGCACACCGCCGAAATAACGCGTGACCACGCATACGACGTCGGTCAGCCCCGCATGCTGCAGCACCTCGAGCGTCGGCAGGCCGGCGGTCTTCTGGGGCTCGCCATCATCGGAGTACCTAACGCGCCCGGCAGCACCCGCGCCGCCCTCGCGCAAGATATAGGCATACACGTTATGCCTGGCCATACGGTTAGCGGCGCGAATTTCCTCCAGGAATGCCAGCGCCTCTTCCTCGGTCTCGACATGCGCCAGGCTGGCGATGAATCGGCTCTTCTTCTCTTCGATCTCGGCGACGGCGCGCCCTTCGATAGTCGTATACGAGCTCACAGACGCTCCCTCGCTTTCGAAATCTCAGCAGCACCGCGTATCGCGATGCCCGCTCGCCCGGCAGGCTGGCATTCTAGCCACATCCGCCCTGTCACCAACTGCAACGTGCGAATGCCACGCATTGCGCAGGTCGTATCTCAGCCCACACGCAATGCGACGCGGATCGCGAACCGCCCGAACCGCCCAGCAAACCGCCAGTAAACAAACCCTAGATAGCAAAAGACCCAGCCGAAGCTGGGTCATATTCGCAAATGGTGCGGGCGAGAGGACTTGAACCTCCATGGGGTTGCCCCCATACGGACCTGAACCGTACGCGTCTGCCAATTCCGCCACGCCCGCG
>CAVBPP010000040.1:0-9794 GCA_963597295.1 Paratractidigestivibacter sp.
TCTCCGTCGCGATGAGCGGGTCGGGCGGCAAGGCGATCGCCGACTTCCTCGGCGTGCCCTACGTGCAGGAGGTCGTCGCGAACTCCATCGCCGTCCGACAGGATTACCCGCAGACCCGCTGCGCCATCGAGCTGGGCGGGCAGGACGCCAAGATGATCTTCTTCGAGTCGGACCCGTCCACCGGGCGGCTCAACGTGGCCGACATGCGCATGAACGGCAGCTGCGCCGGCGGCACCGGGGCCTTCATCGACGAGATCGCGTCCCTGCTCAAGACCCCTGTCGAGGAGCTCGACGCGCTCGCGGCGCGGGGTGAGACGGTATATGGCATCTCCGGCCGCTGCGGCGTCTTCGCCAAGCCCGACATCCAGCCGCTGCTCAACCAGGGCGCGCGCAAGGAGGATATCGCGCTCTCCACCTTCCACGCCATCGCCAAGCAGACGCTCGGCGGCCTGGCGCAGGGGCTCGACGTGAACCCGCCCGTCATCTTCGAGGGCGGGCCGCTCACGTTCAACCCGACGCTTGTGCGCGTGTTTGCCGAGCGTCTGGGCTTTTCGGGCGATCAGGTTATCGTGCCGGAAAACCCCGAGGTCATCGTTGCGCGTGGCGCGGCGTTGGCGCTAATGGGGTTGCTTGCCGGCGAACGGCGTGAGGTCGATTTGCAGGCATTGGTCGACGCGCTTGCCGGTGCGCCGGCGGCGTTGGCTTCGCAGGCGACCTCAGGCGAGCCGTTCTTCGCCACCGAAGCGGAGCTTGCGGCTTTCAAGCAGCGCCATGCGTTGCCGTCAGCACCGCACCTGCAGCCGCAGTCCGGCCAGGTGGTGCGTGCGTATTTGGGCATCGATTCCGGCTCGACCACCACGAAGTTCGCGCTCATCGACGAGGACGAGAACGTGATCGAGTCGTTCTATTCCTCGAACGAGGGCGAGCCGCTCGATATCGCCCGCGACGCGCTGACCTCGCTGAACGCTCGCGTGAAGGCCGCCGGTGCGCGCCTTGACATTCTGGGTGTGGGAACCACCGGCTACGGCGAGGCGCTGTTCGCGCGCGCTTTCCACGCCGACACGCATATGGTGGAAACTGTGGCACACGAGGCCGCCGCGGCGAAGTACGTGCCCGACGTGTCGTTCATTTTGGACATCGGCGGGCAGGACATGAAGGCCATCTGGGTCGACGGCGGCGTGGTCACCGACATCCTGGTGAACGAGGCCTGCTCATCGGGCTGCGGGTCGTTCTTGGAAACCTTCGCGAAGTCGCTCGACGTGCCGGTGCGCGGTATCGCCGACGCTGCGTTCCGCTCGCAGAATCCGGCCGTTCTGGGCAGCCGCTGCACCGTGTTCATGAATTCCAGCGTGGTGACCGAGCAGAAGAACGGCAAGACCCCCGACGACATTATGGCGGGGCTGTGCCGATCGATTATCGAGAACGTGTTTACCAAGGTCATTCGCGTGTCGAACATCGATGCGCTGGGCGACAAGATCGTCGTGCAGGGCGGCACGTTCAACAACGATGCCGTGCTCGCGGCATTCGAGCAGTACGTGGGCAAGGAAGTGACGCGCGCGCCGTACCCGGGGCTCATGGGCGCAATCGGCGCGGCGTTGCTGGCGAAGCAGCATATGGAAGAGGCTGCGGAAGCGGCGGGCGGCGCGGCGGCTGCGAAAGCGGCTGGCAGCACGGCGGCTGATGATGCGGGCGAGGTCGCTTGCGCGGACGGGGCGGATGGCTCTGCGTGCGCGGACGGCATCGCGGGCGGTGCGTCCAGCCCCGCAAACTCCGCGGCCGTCGCGAACGATGCGCCTGCCGCTGCGAGCCGCACCACGTTCATCGGCCTCGATGCGCTCGACAGCTTCACCTACACGCAGGAATCTAACGTCACCTGCCCGTTCTGCGGAAACGCGTGCAGCCGCACCATCGTCGCGTTCCCCGACGGCACCTCGTCGGTGACGGGCAACCGCTGCGAGCGCGGTCAGGTGGTCGGCGACCCGCATGACGCATCCGTGCGAGCCCAGCTGCGCGTGGCCGCCGGGGCCAGCGCCGCCGCCAAGGGCGAGAACCTGTTCGACCTGCGGCAAAAGCTCGTGTTCGCGGACTACGAAATCGACGACGACGTGTCCGCTCGCGGCGAAACCATCGGCATGCCGCGCGTGCTGGGCATGTGGGATCGCGCGCCGTTCTGGACGACGCTTTTCCGCCAACTGGGCTTTGACGTGGTGCTTTCCGACTTCAGCTCGCAGGAGATGTACGAGGACGGCCTTTCCGCCGTCACGTCCGACACGGTGTGCTTCCCCGCGAAGCTGGTGCACGGCCATATTCGCAATCTGGCGAAAAAGCAGGTCAACCGCATATTCATGCCTACGCTCACCACGGTGAAGTCGGAGAACACGGCCAAAACCAGCGAGTCCATGTGCGCGGTGGTGAAGGGGTATTCCCTGGTCATTCAGAATTCCGACAACCCGCAGGACCGCTTCGGCATCACGTTCGTCAACCCGCTGTTCCACTGGTATAGCGATGCGGACTGCGAAAAGCAGCTGACCGCGTACCTGCGCGACGCGTTCGACGTTGCCGAACCGGCTGCCCATCGCGCGATTGAGCGAGCCCGCGCTGCGATGGATTCCTTTCATGAGCAGTTGCTTTCCGCAGGTCAACGCGTCGTTGACGAAGCGCGCGTCAACAACACCTATGCCGTGGTGCTGGGCTCGCGCCCGTATCATAACGACCCGCTGGTTAATCATGACCTGCCCGATCTGTTCGCCTCGCAGGGAATCGCCGTCATGCCGCCCGACGCGCTGCCCGGCGCCAACGAGGTGGACCTGTCGAACAGCCGCATCGACATCGTGAACAATTTCCATGCCCGCATGCTGGGCGGCGCGGTGCTGGCGGCCCAAAGCGACAATCTGGAATTCGTGCAGCTGGTCAGCTTCGGTTGCGGCCACGACGCGTACCTGTCCGACGAGATCATCCGCATGATGCACGAGGTGGGCGGCAAAACCCCGCTGGTGCTGAAGGTCGACGAAAGCGATGCTGCAGGTCCGCTGCGCATCCGCGTGCGCTCGTTCATCGAAACGGTGCGCATGCGCCGCAAGCAGGAGGGCCGCCGCGAAATCCACGCGCTGCCCGACCCGTACCCGCAGAAGTTCACGCGCGCCGACAAGCGCCGCCGCGTGGTGCTGGTGCCGAACACCTCGCATGCGTTCAGTCGCCTGATGGCTGCTGTTTTCGCACGTCAAGGGCTCGAAACTGTGGCGCTGCCCATCGGTCGCGAGGAAGCCATCCGCCTGGGCAAGAAGTACGTGCACAACGACATCTGCTTCCCGGCGCAAATCGTCATCGGCGAGGCGCTGGCTGAGCTGGAAAGCGGCAAGTACGACGACGCCGAGGTGGCCGTGGGCACCGGTAAGTACGTGGGCGATTGCCGCCTGACGCATTACGCCGCGCTGCTGCGCAAGGCGCTTGACGATTCCGGCCATGCCGATGTGCCCATCATCACCAACGACGACGTGGACGCGCACAACATGCAGCCTGGCTTCAAGATGAACATCGCATCGGCCATCACCTGTGCGATGGCGCTGCCGATGATCGACGTGCTCGAAGAGCTGCTGCGCAAGATGCGCCCCTACGAGCTTGTCCCCGGCGCTGCCAATGAAGCCTTCGAACGCGCGCTTGACCAGGTAATAGAGGGAATCGAACGTGCAGGTGCGCGCGGTGCGAAGGCTGGTTTCAAACGCGCAATCGAAATAATGTCGCAGGTGGAATACGACCGCAGCAATCCGCGTCCGACGGTGCTCATCGTGGGCGAGTACCTGCTGAACTTCCACCCCGGCGCCAACCACGATATTGAGGATTACCTCGAGCGCAACGGCTTCGAGATTATCGAGGCGCGCATGACCGACGTCATCCGCAAGACGTATTTCTACAAAGACGCCCAGGTGCGCGAGTTCAACGTCGGGTTCCCCCTTCAGGAAAAGGCCTGGTACCGCATTGCGAATCAGCTGTTCGACATCGCGCATAACGTGACGGATGGCATCGCTTGCGCGCATCCGCTGTACAAGCCCGCCGCGCGTATGGACCAGATCGTGCAGGCTTCCGACCCCATCATCCACCACACGTTCGACGCGGGCGAGGGCGTGCTGATTCCGGCCGAGATCATCCATCATGCCGAGGAAGGCTGCCGCGCGTTCGTCATCCTGCAGCCGTTTGGCTGCCTGCCGAATCACGTGGTCGGACGCGGAATCGCCAAGCGCTTGAAGGCCATGTACCCGCAGGCGCAGATCCTGCCGCTTGACTACGACCCCGACGTCAGCTTCGCCAACGTGGAGAATCGTCTGCAGATGCTGATCATGTCCGCCCGCGGCCAGGCCGTGGCGGGGGAGGCTGCGACTGGGGATGTGGTTGCAAGTGGGGAAGCGGCTGCAGACGGCGTGACCGACGAGGCGTGGGGAACCGCCGACCTCGCCGATGGCGCCGATGCTTCTGCCGCCGGGAGCTCGACTGCGACTGGCGCTTCCGCTGCGGAAGGTTCGCCTGCGTCTGGGGCCAACGTTTCCGCGTTAGCTGTCGAAACCCTCACTTCGCCCTCGTTCTCGGGTCCCGACGCCCAGCTGGTCGAGGAACTTTCCACCTGTGCGACCGCCTTGGCCGACATCGCCCGCGAGGCTGCTGATCTTGCGGCATCGGTTCGCGAAAGCGCAGGTAGGGACATGTCTGCCGACAAACGCGTTGCCTGGTGCAGGGCGAAAATGGGCGAGGCGTATGTTGTGCTGCAGGGCCTTCATGATCGCATTGTCGAGACCGCCCAGCGGGCAAGCGACCTTTCCGACCGCGCGCACGCAGCCGCCCTTGAGCGTTCCGACGACGCAGCTCAGCGTTTCGCCGACGCCGCCGCCCGCATGAGCGAGCTGGCGAACGGGGCCAAGCGTTTCGTCGCCAGCATCGACAAGAGCGCCACGCGCCGTTACGAGACGGTGATCGCCATGGTCGAGGAGGACAAAGTCGACGAAGAGGCGGTCGCCAAGATGGTCATTGAGGCGCAATCCGATGTGAAAGACGCAACCCGAGAGGCAGAGCACCTGCTCAACCAGGCAAATTGCATCCTGACGGACACAAACGACCAAAAGAAAACCCTGCAAGGGAAGTAACGGCCGACGTTCGTCAACAAGACTTTTCATGATGCGCCCCGACCCACCGCCGGGGCGCATCCACGTTTGATAGAATGTGCGGGCACACCAAGTCCGAAACGCGGGCGGGGTCTTCGATTCAAAGGAGGCGTCGCCTATGAACCAAGTGTATGAAATCTTGCAAGCCCTTGCCGCTTTGGCATGCATCGCGGAGTTTTTAATTCAACGATGGCGAGACTATAAGCGTTCGACGGATGAGGTCGGAGGTACAGAAAAGCCCGGCGGCAACCGGGCTTAACTAAAACCATAACACGACCCCGCCCGCCCAGTTTAACGACTCTCGGGCTTGGTGTGCACCCGAAGTATAGCATGGCGCAATTGCGCTTGCCAGATGTTGAAGGCCGTCCAAAAGAAAGGCATACGCATGGCGGAGTTCATCTACCAAATGTATAAAGCGCGCAAGGCGCACGGCGACAAGGTCATCCTCGATGACGTCACCCTGTCGTTTTATCCCGGCGCGAAAATCGGCGTGGTCGGCCCGAACGGCATGGGCAAGTCCACGCTGCTGAAGATCATGGCTGGCCTGGAAGAGGTCAGCAACGGCGACGCGCGCCTGACCCCGGGCTACACCGTGGGAATCCTGCAACAGGAGCCGCCGCTCGACGACGACAAAACGGTGCTCGAGAACATCGAGATGGCGTTCGGCGAGGTCAAGGCTAAGATCGATCGCTTCAACGAAATCGGCGGTCTTATGGCCGAGCCCGATGCTGACTTCGATGCGCTGATGGAGGAAATGGGCAAGCTGCAGGACGCCATCGACGCGGCGAACGGCTGGGATTTGGACAGCCAGCTGTCGCAGGCCATGGACGCGCTGCAGTGCCCCGACCCTGACATGCCGGTGAACGTGCTTTCCGGCGGCGAACGTCGTCGCGTTGCGTTGTGCCGCTTGCTGCTTGAGGCGCCTGACCTGCTGCTTCTTGACGAGCCGACCAACCATTTGGACGCCGAGTCGGTGCTGTGGCTGG
Source organism: Paratractidigestivibacter sp. (assembly GCA_963597295.1). Taxonomy (GTDB): domain Bacteria; phylum Actinomycetota; class Coriobacteriia; order Coriobacteriales; family Eggerthellaceae; genus Senegalimassilia. Next base: position 6,137 of record CAVBPP010000040.1, read on the forward strand.
AGCAATTCCTGCATAAGTACCCCGGCGCTGTGCTGGCCGTCACGCACGACCGCTACTTCCTGGACAACGTGGCCGAGTGGATCTGCGAGGTTGACCGCGGCAGCCTGTACCCCTACAAGGGCAACTATTCCACGTATCTGGAAACGAAGGCCGCGCGCATGGCCGGCCAGAAGCAGCGTGATGAGAAGCTGGCGAAGCGCCTGGCCAGCGAGCTGGAATGGGTGCGCAGCTCCCCGAAGGCCCGCCAGGCGAAGAGCCGTGCGCGCTTGGAGCGCTACGACCAGATGGCCGCCGAGGCCGCGCAGTCGAAGAAGCTCGACTTCACTGAGATTCAGATTCCGGCCGGCCCGCGTTTGGGCGCCGAGGTGCTGAAGGTTGAAAACTTGCATAAGCAGTTCGGCGAGCGCGTGCTTATCGAAGATCTGTCGTTCGACCTGCCGCGCAACGGCATCGTCGGTGTGATCGGTCCGAATGGTGTGGGCAAATCGACCCTGTTCAAGATGATCATGGGCATCGAGCAGCCCACGTCCGGCAGCCTGACGCTGGGCGAGACCGTGAAGGTTTCCTACGTTGACCAGGGCCGCACGGGCATCGATGCGAGTAAGAACGTGTGGGAAGTTGTTTCCGACGGCCTGGACTACATGATGGTCTGCGAAACCGAGGTGCCTAGCCGCGCCTACGTGGCGAGCTTCGGCTTCAAGGGCTCCGACCAGCAGAAACCCGCTGGTGTGCTCTCCGGCGGCGAGCGCAATCGCCTGAACCTGGCGCTGACGCTGAAGCAGGGCGGCAACCTGCTGCTTCTTGACGAGCCCACCAACGACCTGGACGTCGAGACGCTTTCCAGCCTGGAAGAGGCGCTGCTGCGCTTCCCGGGCTGCGCCGTGGTGACCAGCCATGATCGCATGTTCCTTGACCGCGTGGCCACGCACATCCTGGCTTGGGAGGGCACCGACGACAACCCGGGCAACTGGTTCTGGTACGAAGGCAACTTCGAAAGCTACCAAAAGAACCGCGTGGAACGCCTAGGCGAAGAAGCCGCCAAGCCTCACCGCCTCCATCGCAAACTAACCCGCGACTAGGGCAAACACTGCAAGATTCGAAAAGCCGTCGAACAGAGAGTTCGGCGGCTTTTTTGCGTGGTGGGGGTAGATCAAGAGGCCGGCTCAGCAATGAGAGCAAGCTAATTAATTACGCCGTTCGTTACGCTGTTTCCCAATTTCGTAGGCGCGAGCGAAAGCTCGCGCCTAACTAGGCAATCTCATGAAGCGGACACTACCAACTTCTTCCCAACTTGCAGCTCATGAGCTAGAATCAGTATTCAAGTAATGACTTAACGCATGAAAAAGAAGGGAATCATCATGCCGGCCTTGAAAGTCCTAGACAACATCGTCCCCATTAGCGACTTCAACCGCGGTAAATCAACTCAGGCATTCAATAAGTCCACGGACGGCAACCCGGTGTTCGTGATGAAGCGAAACGTCCCCGATCACGTGATAGTCACGGTTGATGATTATCGCCGCGGGGAAGAGGCGAAAGAAGACTTGATGCTGCTGATGATGGCCCTTGCGCGCACGAAATCCTTCGACCCGGGTGAAGCAATTGGTCGCGCCGATGTACTAGCCGATCTGTCTATAACCGAAGATGAACTAGCAGCCGAGCCTGAACCGGAGTTCGAATAATGACCTGGGAATACCGCTTGATTCCCGAAGCGGTGAAGGACCTGAAGAAACTCGATGGTTCTCAGCGTAAGCAAGTGATCAAGGCCCTTGATAAGCTGATGACGAACCCGTTGCCAAAATCGCAGGGCGGCTACGGAAGTCCGCTCGGCAACAAAAACGGTGTCGACCTAACGGGCTTCCTGAAAATCAAACTGCGAGGTGCCGGCTTGCGCATCGTCTACAAACTGGTGCGAATCGAAGGCGTAGCCTACGTGATAATCATCGGAGCCAGAGCTGAAGCCGAAGTCTACGAAGCCGCCAAACGCCGAATAGAGGCCTTCGAGTATTGGTACGAGTCTTTGGAATAGCCATTCGCGCTATCGGGTGCGCTTTTCAGCCGCAGTGAATACCTTGCCCTTGTCGCGCTGGCCTATGGCAATGATTTGAACGATCTCGATTTTCCCGTTCACGATGCGGAAGATAATGCGTATGCCATCGTTGCGGAACTTTAGCTCCTTGCAGCCTGCTAGTGCTCCCGAAAGGGGCTTTCCGATTTCGTCCGCCCGTAGGGCAAGTCTCGCAATTCCTTTATCGACCAGATGACGTATTGAGCCGTCGAGGGATAGGTAATCCTTCTTCGCATCGTTGTTTATGAATTCGACCTTGAAGCGAGCTGCTGTCATTCGAATAACTCCTCATCGGAGATTCCGCTAGCAGCTTCGTTGTCGACGAGGCTGTCGAAAGCGGCATTCCCGACAATATCATTGAAGGGGATGCCCTGGTCGCTTCCGGCGTCGTGCTGCAGTATGCGCTGCGCCGCGATTGCATATAGGCGCTCTTCGCGAAGTTCTTCCAATTCGACGGCCATGGCTTCGAATTCGTCGTAGCCAACGATAACGGTGTCAATGCCGTTATTCCTGTCCGAGACAAACTGCGGCTCGCGTCGAGCTCGCTTGCGAGCTTCGCCAAAGTTCTTGCTGGCCTGCGTAGACGTCAGAACCTGATCGCGCCCAAACACTAGTTTCTTATCGATAACGGCAACCATGCTGTTCTCCAATCCGTATTTAAAGATGATTATAATACGGCTTCAGATGCGTATCAATCTACCGGACAAGACTAACTTTGCAAAAAGTTGAGTTAGTGCAGAAATCGCCTGATATTTGGTTGAGTTAATGTAAAACTCCAGGTCACACGAGCGGAGAGTGGACCAGGGTAAAAGCATTTATCCGGACGTGTCCGATGGCAGCCATCCGTCAAAAGAAAAGCGGGGCCCTTGAGCCCCGCTTGCGCTGTCGCTTTGTTCCGTTCCCTGTCGACTAATTCTTTAGCGAATTAATCGGCGCGGGCATGCGGCCGCCTCGGTGGGCGAAGACGGTGCCCGCGTGGGTGTTCACGGGCATGACCGGGGCATATCCGAGCAGGCCGCCGAAGTCCAGCTTGTCGCCGACCTTCTTGCCGATGGCCGGGATCACGCGCACGGCGGTGGTCTTGTTGTTGATCATGCCGATGGCGCATTCGTCGGCGATGATGCCGAAAATCGCCTCGACCGGGGTGTCGCCGGGGATGGCAATCATGTCCAGGCCGACCGAGCAGACGCAGGTCATGGCCTCAAGCTTCTCCAGGCACAGCGCGCCCGACTCGGCGGCGCGAATCATGCCGGCGTCCTCGGACACGGGGATGAATGCGCCGGAAAGCCCGCCGACGCTCGACGACGCCATGACGCCGCCCTTCTTCACCGCGTCGTTCAGCATGGCCAGGGCCGCCGTGGTGCCCGGGCCGCCGCACTGACCGACGCCGATGGCTTCCAGAATCTCGGCCACCGAATCGCCCTCGGCCGGGGTGGGGGCAAGCGACAGGTCCAGGATGCCCTTGGTTACGCCCATGCGGTGGCTGGCCTCGCGCGCCATCAGCTCGCCGGCGCGCGTGATCTTGAATGCGGTGGACTTGATGGCCTCGGAAATGGCGGTCATGTCGGCGTCCTCGGGCATGCTCGCGAGCAC
>CAVBPP010000041.1:0-10578 GCA_963597295.1 Paratractidigestivibacter sp.
CGGGTTGTTCGGCCTGTCGCTTCAGCAAGGCTTTCGTGGGTGCGAAGCGTTAGCTCGCACAGCAATAGGTAGCTCGCGCAGCGGGCGTCGCCATTTTTACGGCAGCTTGAGGGGCCGTTGCCCTGCGGCACCGGACCTGCTGCAGTTGTATAATCGACAGCAGAAACTTTGCCGCCGCTAGTTGGGGAGATGCGGCACGCTTCGTATTAAGCTTTCGGCACTTGGCTTGGGGGTTCCCGTGCTTGAGATGATATTTACTTCCAGCTACAGCGTGACCGTAATGTTCATGCTGGTCATAGACGTGATACTGGTGTGGCGTCTTACGCGTGTGCGCGGCTTCGGAAAAAAGCAGCGGTGGATTTTCATGCTGCTTGCCGGGGCGGCGGTGTGCGCGGTTGCCGATATTGCGTGCGTTACAGTTCACCCCGAGACGCAGAAATTTGCTTACTGCTTGGTTAGCGGTCTGTTCGTCCTGTCGCTTATGTTCGTGGGCTTCGTTTTGTTCCGGCAGTTGGAGATTTTTGCCGGCGCTGAGACGTTTTCCAGACGCGTCAGCCGCATCATTGCCCATATTCCGCTTATCGTGTTGTTCGTGCTGATCGTTGCGTCGTGTTGGATGGGGCTCGTGTTCGGCATGGAAGGCGAAGGCATCAGCAATCGCGGGCCGTTTTATGCGGCGTCAGCCGTTATGCTGGGATGCTTTTACCCGTTGGCGGCCCTTTTGCTTGCCGTCATTCGAAGTTTCAAGGCTCGCACCGACGAGACGAGAAGATGCCTGCGACGCGCCTTGGTGTACGTTGCCCCCGTCCTCGCGGGCGCTTTCGTGCAGGCCTTGTTTGGTTCCGTTCCCGGCGCGAACATGGGCTTGACGCTTACGGTTATGTTGGTGCAGCTGTATAGCCAAGATGACATTATTGTCGAAAACGCCCAGGCCAACCGCAAATACGAAATGATGCTCGAAGGCCTGGCGAAGGACTACAACGCCGTTTACTACGCTGATTTGAAGAATGACATCATCGAAGTGGTGAAGCATAACCGCGCCAACAACGGTACGAAATATGACAACCGCATGATGACGCACGAGGCGGGGTTTGATGAGCTGAACGGTCTGTATTGCGAAAACGCTATCGTGCCGGCCGACCGCGAAGCGTACCTGAAGTTCACCGACCGCGAGGTTATGATGGCCGCGCTCGATGACAGTGGGCGCTTGATGCATCGCTATCGTATCGTGTCGAACCCGCTGGGGCAGAAGAACATCGAATTTCAGGTGGCGAAGCTGAACGAGACGGCCGACAAGTACGAGGTCGTTATGGGCTACCGCTCCATCGACGACCTGATCGCCACCGAGCGTAAGTACCAAGAGCAGCTGGAAGCGTCGCTTGAGCAGGCGCGCGTGGCCAACATGGGCAAGACGAATTTTCTGCGCCGCATGAGCCACGACCTGCGTACTCCCATTAACGGCATTCTGGGAATGCTGGATATTGCCGAACATTACCCCGACGACAGGGAAAAGCTAGCGGATTGCCGCGCGAAGGCCCGCGAAGCGTCCGAGTATCTGTTGTCGCTGATCAACGACGTGCTGGACATGAGCAAGCTGGAAAGTGGCAACATGCAGCTGGTCGACGAGGTGTGCGACCTGCGCGCGCTGTTCCAAGAGCAGACGGATGTCGCACGCTTAACTGCTGATGACCACCAGGTGGCCTTCATTGACGATACCGATTACGAGCATATGCCGCATCCGTGGGTGCATTGCAGCCCGCAGCACGTGAAGCACCTGGCCAACAACATCGCCAGCAACGCCATCAAGTACAACCGCGAAGGCGGCAAAGTGAACGTGAAAGCCGAGGAGGTAGCGCTCGATGGCGAGACGGTGACGCTGCGCATCACCGTGGCCGACACGGGCATCGGCATGAGCGCCGAATACTTGGAGCATGCGTTTGAGCCTTTCACGCAGGAGAAACGCGACGAGGCGCGCACGAAATACGCGAGCACGGGCCTGGGGCTTTCGCTGGTGAAAGAGCTGACGGACCTGATGGGCGGCACCATTTCGGTGGAAAGCGAAGTGGGCGTGGGGACGACGTTCGTGGTCGAGCTGCCGCTTAGGGTCGCCGAAGCGCCTGAGGGGGCGGCCGGCGACGGCGATGCGGCGGTTGGCGCTGGAGCCGGAGCCGCTGGAGTCACCGGTGCGGCGGGAGCCGCGGGCTCCCCCTCGGTGCGAGGGCTGCATGTGTTGCTGGTCGAGGACAACGACATCAACATGGAGATAGCGCAGTTCATGCTGGAAAACGAAGGCGTGCAGGTGGACATAGCCTGGAATGGCGAAGAGGCCGTGCGCACCTTCGAGCAAGCGCCCGCGGGGACCTACGACGCCGTGTTCATGGATGTGATGATGCCGGTGATGGACGGCCTCACGGCTGCGCGCACCATTCGCGCGCTTGATCACCCGGATGCCGCAACCGTGCCGATTTTCGCGATGACGGCCAACGCCTTCGTAGACGACATAGCCCGCAGCAAAGAGGCCGGCATGAACGCCCATATAACCAAGCCCCTGAAGGCAGAAGACATCGTGGGAGCGTTGTCGGGCTGCAGGGCTAACTAGCTGAGCCGGCGCCCGCTATTCCCCAGTCAGCTTGGCGATCGTCTCGACCACCAAATCCACGTCGATCGGCTTGGCGATGTGCTCGTTCATGCCAGCTTCTTTGGCCGCGATGCGATCTTCGGCGAAGGCATTGGCGGTCATGGCTATGATCGGCGTCGTCGCGGCGTCGGGGCGCTCCAGCGCACGGATAGCCCGCGTGGCCCCGTAACCGTCTAGCACGGGCATCATCACGTCCATCAGCACCGCGTCGAACGCGCCAACCTCGGCGGCCGCGAACGTATCCACGGCTTCTTGCCCGTTGCCGGCAACGGTGACCACGGCGCCTTCCTGCTCCAGCACGAACTGCGCAATCTCCTGGTTCAGGTCGTTGTCCTCCACCAGCAGGATGCGCTTGCCGTCAATCGACGCCTTCTCGGCCTGCCCAGCTCCGGCGCCCTCGCCGCTGCCGATGGCCTCGCCCACCCCGAACGGAATGCGCACGTCAAACGTGGTGCCCACGCCAAGCTCGCTCTCGAAGGTGATGGTACCGCCCATCTTCTCCACGATGTTCTTCGCGATGGGCATGCCCAGCCCCGTGCCGGCGTACTTCGAACGCGGCGAAAGCTCTTCCTGTGCGAATGGCTCGAACATGCGCTTCTGGAATTCCGGGCTCATGCCCACGCCGGTGTCGCGGCACTTGAACTGGATGGTCGACACGCCGTCTTCGCAGGAAAGCTCGCGGCAGGTGATGAAAATCTTGCCGTTGTCCTTGTTGTATTTGATGGCGTTGGACATGATGTTCATCATCAAGCGCTTGAAGTGCGTGGGGCTGCCCACCAGCAGGTGGTCGGGCGCTTTGCAGTGATCTTGCACAATTTCGACGCCGCGCTCCTCGGCCTGTTTCGTGACGATGTTGTAAACGTCTACGGCAACGTCGTTCAGTCTAAACGGCGTGCTCTCCAGCACGATCTCGCCGCTTTCCAGCTTGCTCATGTCAAGCACTTCGTTGATCAGTTCAAGCAGAATTTTCGCCGAGCTTTCCACTTTGGCGCGGCATTCGGCCTGCTTGTCCATGTCGTCGGGGAAGCGGTCGGCAATCTCCAGCATGCCCATGATGCCGTTGAGCGGCGTGCGCACGTCGTGGCTCATGCGCAGCAAAAAGTCGGTCTTGGCGGAATTCGCGCGGTCGGCCTCGTCCTTCGCGGCAATAAGCTGCTTCTGGTAGGCTTCTTCCTTCTCGCGCTGCTTGCGTTCTTCGGCTAGGTGCTCCTCGATTATGTCGTCGATAATCTGGAAGCCGACGATGACGTCGCCCTCGTCGCTGAGCTTGTAAACGCTGAACTGCCAGTTGTGCTCGTTGCCGCCGGCGTTGCCGCGGTACGTGCCGGTGTATTCGTCGGCGTCGGCCAGCATCGCGCGCGCGTTTTCCGTAGAAAGCGCCTTGACCACGCGCTCGCGGTCGTCGGGGTGCACGTATTCGGCGCTCCACTGCGCGATGGTCGCATCGTAGGGGAAGGTCTTGTTGGCCAGTTCGGCGCTAAGCTTCTTGTCGCTGTATTCCGTGGAAAGCTTCAGCACCTTTGCGGTGCCTTTGTTCGTGTTGGCCAGGTACACGTTGCGGTAGTTGCGCGCTAGCGTGTCGAAGATGGTCAGCTGTTCCTCCAAGCGGCGCTGGTAGGCGGCTTCCTTTTCCTTTTGCTCGCGTTCGGCGGCCAAGGCCTCGTTCACGATGTCGTCGATGTTCTGGAAGCCCATGACCAGGTAATCCATGCCCTGCATTTTGCAGATGTTCCACTGGTAGTTGTGAACCTCGCCGTCTATAAGCACGCGGTAGTTGCCCATGTATTCGTCCTGGTTGGCGAACACTTCGCGCAGGTGGCTCGAGCAAATGGAGTTGTAGACCATCTCCCGGTCCTCGGGGTGCACGCGGTCGTTTACGTACGTGCGCAGCGTGGCGGGGTAGGGGAAGAACTGGCGGTCCTCGCGGTCAAGGCCGTTGGTCACGTAGCCGTCAAGTTTCATGATGCGCGCCGTGTCGTTTTCGGTGTTCACCCAAAACACGTTCTGGAAGTTGCGCGCCAGCGCGTTGAAGGCGGAGTGGAATTCCTCTTCCTCGGAGGGTTCCATGGCGAAGATGACGTGCTCAAGGTTGCCGTCGGAGTCTTCGTTTTCCTTCAGGAAGTGCAGCTCGCACACGCCGGCGACCTTGCCGACGAAGGTGGTGGAAATGTGCGTCTTGTCGCGCATGCGCTCTTCAAGGGTGGTCACGTCCAGGAACTTCAGCGCGCTTTCAAGGCTGTCCTCGGTTGCCAGGTTGCGAACGAGCTGCTGCACGTTTTCGCTGAACACGTTGGAGCCGGGCACCGAAAACTGGTCGATGGCCTCGGTCGACTTGATGGTGTTGTAGGTGTTGTTCTTCACGTCCACGCGCATCATGGCCAGGTAAATCTGCGAGATGGCCGCGTAGGCGTCGCTCATGTAGCGGTTGCGCTGCTCGGTGCGCGCCGACACGACGTCGTCCACATTGCGGAATGCGACGATGACGCGCAGGTCCTCGTCGGGCTGCGATGTACGGATGAACGCGACCGCATAGTGGTGCGGCACGCCTTCGGCGACGGCGTGGAAGTTCAGCTCGAAGCGCTCGCGGCCGTCCGAGAACGTTTTGATGATGGCGTCGGGCAGCACCATGCTCAGGAACGTTTCGCGGTCGCCTTCGGCCACGCGCTTGTTGGCGTAGTCGATGAGGGTTTCCGTGTAGTCGAATTCCTCGATGTCCTGCTTGAGGGCATCCATGACCCAGCCGTTGATCTTGACGATGCGGCCGATGTTCTTCGCGGGCTCGGCGGCGAATACGTTCAAGTAATCGGCCGTCAGCGCCGCGATAATCTCAGTGTTGTTGCTCTCGGTCATATGAGTCAGTCCGCTCCGTAGCCCCTCGTGAAGTTTCAGCAGCCCACCTGCCATTTCAGTGGACGCATATAATCAAACGATTTTACCGCAGAATAAGACAAAGGGACACTCCTAATGTCTTCCGCCTCTACGAATCGCCGGTGCTGGTGTTGGCGTTTGTTCTGGCGGCTACGTAGGCATCGATCACTTTTTGCCCGTGATCGGCGGTGCCGCCGCCGTGGGAGTATTGGTAACCCAGCGACGCCTCGTATGTCCAGGCGGTGATGCCGTTGGCGTAGCAATATTGGAACCAGCCGTCGGGGCCATAGTTGTATCCCTGCGCGACGAGCGCAATCACGTCGGCGTTGTTCACGTTAATGGGCCCAAGCCAGCCTTCGAACATTTCTACCGTCAGCTTCGTTTCTATGACGCCCGCGTAAATGGAAGCCGTCGCGGTGTTGGCGTAAACCGGCTGACTAGGCGTTATGTCCCAGGCTGCAAGACCTGTGGCTCCAAGCGCGATGACGCTTTTGCTGCCCGCGTTCACGCCCGCGCAGCCTTCGCCGGCCTGCATGACGTCCTCGCCCGCGCCGACGACCGACCCGACGCTTGCGTCGCCGCCCGATTCAACCTGCATCATGGCCAAAACGGTGTCGACCCATTTGGTGTCAAGCCCCGCGTCTTTGCAGGCGGTCTCGACGGTGGGACGCCCCTGCTCGACGGCGTCGGGGAACCCGCTGCTTACCGTTTTCATATGGTGAATCTTATTCGCCACGCCGAACATCAGCGAAACCGCCACCACGGCGATGATGACGCCGACGATGATGCGATGCGCCGGCTTGACGTCGTTCGCGCTTTCGATCAGGTTGCCAGCCGTGGTTCCGGCGGTGGAAACGATGTCGGGCACGCCCGACGACTTGGCGTGCGCTGCTTTCCGGGCCTCGACGCGCGCCCTGATGCGGGCGCGGGCGTCGGAGCTGCTGTGGTGTTTGGCGTTGCCGCTTGTGGTTGACCTGCGGTTTCGACCGCCGGTTGGCGAACCGGAGCTTTCAGGCGTTCGTCCTCCGTTGCCGGCGCCGCCAGCCGCGTTGCTGCCAGCCGCGCCGTCCAAGCCGCCCGCTGCCTGCGCGCCGCCTGCGCCGGCCGCCTTGCCGCGCCGCCGCGCCGGCCTGTTCCGCGCTACTGCCCGAGCCGCAGCCCGCTTGCGCGCCCGCTCCCGAATGGCCTCTCGGGTTTCGCTATGCTTCTTGCTCAAGATGCCCTCCTACAGCTTCTCCGCTGAATACGCCATGGATCCGTTGCGCGTATTGTCGCGAACTTGCATTTCCTTTGCCACATAGCCGGTGCTCCTACCTGCGCCGACTTTGTACACGGCCCCCGCATCTAGCAGCCGCTTCAGCTCTCGCTCGATGGTGCTCACGCTGATGTCAGGGCACGCCTCGCGGATATCCGCCTTCGTCACCTTGCCGATACTTCTTGCGAACAGGGCGTCGATGCGATCGGCTTTGCTTCCGCTACCGGTTTGCTCAACTCTGCCGAACAGTTCGCGGTAAGCCGCGATGATCGTCCCCAGCATATACCGAACGAATGGGGCTTCGTCGTTGGTGCCGTTTTGCCAGCCGGCAGAGCTGCTCCCAAGCGCTTCGTAATACAGCTCCTTGTTGCCCTCGATAAGCTTCTCGATGCTTATGTACTGCGGGACAAGGTATCCGCAGCGTTCAAGCAGCAATACCGTAAGAAGCCTGCTCATGCGCCCGTTTCCGTCGTTGAACGGATGAATGCTGACGAAGTCGAAAATGAAACGCACCGATGCTAGCAAAGGGTCTACGACGCCTTGGGCAATCGTGTTGCGGTAGGTATCGCAAAGTCGTTCGATGGCCGCAGGGGTTTCGAAAGCCGATGTGGGCTGGAATCGGACGTGCATGGTGCCGTCGGCGGCGCGGGATACGATGTGGTTGTCGGCGGTCTTCCACGACCCCCCGAAGGAAAGGCTTGTGTGCGCAAACAGGTCGCGGTGAAGCTGCAGTATGACCGCCGGCTTCACCTCGATGTAATCGTGCTGTTCATGAATGAGCCCGAGCATGTCGCGATAGCCGGCGATTTCGGCCTCGCTGCGATTTTTCGGTGCGGTCGATTCCTGCATGAGGCCCCTCAGGCGAGCCTGCGTGGTCACGATGCCCTCTATGCGGTTCGATGCTTCTGTGCTGGCGAATTTCGCCTGTTCAACTAGGGATTCGAGGATGTCTGGCTTGACGTTTTCCAGCATGACCTGGCGTCCTTTGCATTCCCTAGCTTCAAGCAATAGGGAAGTGACGCTGTCTTGCCGCAGCGAGTCGGGCGTTATGGAATAGTCGAACTGCCGCATTCTCTGCCTCACCTCGAAATTTTCTGCATCATCATAGCATCAAATGATGCAGAAAATAACGGCATGGGGCAGAAAGGAATAATCGCATGCTGAACTAGATTCGCTTCGTTGCCGTATCTTTGCCATTCATAAAAGTATCTCGCCATTTTGGCCAATATGGCGAAGCTACTGCACTAGGTGGCGCAGGGCTGCAAGCGTGTGTCGCCCCGCGTGTTGCCTCGCCTGTGCTTCCGGCTAATTGAAGAACTTGAAGTAGTTGGCGAAGTTGAAGTTTTTGGGCAGGGGCAGCGAAAGCATGTAGACGGTCGCGATGACGAACACGATGCAGCCGGCCGCGAACACGATCTTGCGCGAACCTAAATGCTTATAGAATCCGACCATGCCGAACAGGAACAGGCACAGCGAATAGAACACAGCCACCAGGCCAAACGAATCGCTTGCCAGGTTGTTCCAGTCGCCGTCCTCGCGCACTTGGGTTGCCTGGTTGGAAATCTGCTCGGATTCCTCGAAGAACTTTTCCTGGGGGTAGGCGTCGAACGGCGTTGCGGTGCCGCCTTTTTCCAGCGCGCTGTAAACCTCTTGCTTGAAGCTTTGGTAGTCGGGGCAGTTGGTTTCTATGTATTGGGTCATGGCCTGCTTTTTCGCCGTTGCCTCGTCGTGCTCGCCGTTTGCCTCGAGCGCGTTGGCCTCGACGTTTTGCAGGTAAACGCTCGACCACACGTTGAATGCGGCAATATAGGTTTGCGAGCATAGGTTGTAGCTGGCGTCGGCCTCGGTATTCAGGCGCTGGGCCAGGGCATAGTTGGAATCCTGGTCGCTGTTGTGCAGGTCGCTGATCCAGTTTGCCCACGCGGTGGTCAGCGCGCAGATGGTCAGCATGATGGCCGTTGCGGTGTTCAGGTTGATGAACGAGGGAAGCTTGCGGCGCTTTTCGTTTGGCTCGGCGGAGTCGGCGGGCGTGCCGTCGGCGTCGCTGGCGGGCGTGGTGCTCTCGGCGTCGCTGGCGGCAGGCGCGGCGTCGGCCGCCCCGGCTTCGCCGGCGGGCACGCCAACCTCGCGGTCGCGCTCGGCCTCGGTTTTCGCGGTTTCGTCGGTGGGCATGATTACCTCCTTGTTCGCCACGATTATATGCTAGCTTCTCCCCGCGTATACCGCTGCTCTGGAAACTCTGTCACGTTGCGGATATCGCCCATCCGCCGGCGGCATCGCCCGGTAGAATGCACGCCATAAGAGGAAGCCCGCCGGTCGGCCGTCGAATTTGCGCAAGCGCGTCGGCCAAGGCGCGGGTTTTGCGCATACGACGAGGAAAAGGAGCCGGCATGCTCACCGACATCGAAATCGCCCAGGCGGCAACCCCCAAGCCCATCACCGAAATCGCCCAGGCGGCGGGCGTTCCCGAAAAGTACCTGGAGCAGTACGGCACCACCAAGGCGAAGGTCGACTACAACCTGCTGCGCGACCAGCAGCATACGCCGGGCAAGTTGGTGCTGGTTACGGCCATCAACCCCACGCCGGCCGGCGAGGGCAAGACCACCACGACCGTGGGTCTGGCCGACGCCATGAACCGTCGCGGCAAGAAAGCCGTGGTCGCCCTGCGCGAGCCTTCGCTCGGCCCTGTGTTCGGCATTAAGGGCGGCGCTGCGGGCGGCGGATATGCCCAGGTCATTCCCATGGAAGACATCAACCTGCACTTCACCGGCGACTTCCACGCCATCGGCGCCGCCAACAACTTGCTGGCCGCCATGCTTGACGCGCACATCCATAACGGCAATCAGCTGGGCATCGACGTGCGCAAGATCACGTGGAAGCGCGTCGTGGACATGAACGACCGTCAGCTGCGCAACATCGTGTGCGGCCTGGGCGGCAAGGCCAACGGCGTCCCGCGCGAGGACGGTTTCGACATCACGGTGGCCAGCGAGGTCATGGCCATCTTCTGCCTGGCAACTTCCATCACCGACCTGAAGGAGCGCCTGGGCCGCATCGTGGTTGGCTACACCTTCGACGACAAGCCCGTCACCGCGCACGACCTGCATGCCGAAGGCGCTATGGCAGCGCTGCTGAAGGACGCGCTCAAGCCCAACCTGGTGCAGACGCTCGAGGGCACGCCGGCGTTCATTCACGGCGGCCCGTTTGCGAACATCGCGCACGGCTGCAACTCCATCATGGCCACGCAGATGGCGCGCGCCCTGGGCGACTACGCCATTACCGAGGCCGGATTCGGCGCTGACCTGGGCGCGGAGAAGTTCCTGGACATCAAGTGCCGTCTGACCGGCCTGAAGCCCGACGCTGTGGTGGTGGTTGCCACGGTGCGCGCGCTGAAGCATCACGGCGGCGTGGCGAAGGACGCGCTGAACGAAGAGAACCTGGAGGCGCTTGAGGCGGGCCTGCCGAACCTGCTGCAGCATGTGGAGAACATCACGCAGGTGTTCAAGCTGCCGTGCGTCGTGGCCATCAACCGCTTCCCCAACGACACCGAGGCTGAACTGGCGCTGGTTGAGAGCAAGTGCCGCGAGCTTGGCGTGAACGTCGCGCTGTCCGAGGTGTGGGGCCGCGGCGGCGAGGGCGGCCTGGCGCTGGCCGACGAGGTCGTGCGCCTGTGCGAGCAGGGCGACGACGCCGGTCGCAGCGCCGACACGTTCGAGTTCTGCTACGACGACGGTCTGGGCCTGCGCGAGAAGATCGAGGCCATCGCCAAGCGCATTTACCGCGCCGACGGCGTTGATTTCGACGCGAAGGCGGCTAAAGA
>CAVBPP010000042.1:0-10811 GCA_963597295.1 Paratractidigestivibacter sp.
TCGTTTCGCAAGGCTATCCAGCATGAGCCCGAATAAGCGTCGCCGTCCGAAGCCATCCCCGCCCCGCTTCTCCGCCCGAGCCGCCCAAAGACGCCGACTAATCGCTGGCAACCGCCCCTGTACAGGCCAGCGCCGCCGGTCGGTGCAGGCAATCGACGCCCATATCCCAGCCGCCAACCGCCCGCCCCTGAAATGGCTCGTTTAACAAACTCGAAACAATTGCGCGCAGCCGCACCGCTACTATGACACCTGTTTACTAACAATTTATGAGGTGTTTACATGGAAGCAATAACGCAGGTTCTGAACGATATCGACGCGGCGGTGTGGGGGCCGGTCACCATCGTGCTTCTGCTCGGGTGCCACATCTACACAACCATCCGCACGAAGTTCATCCAGCGCAAACTTCCCCTCGCGCTCAAACTCTCCGTCACCAAGGACGACGGCGCCGAGGGCGACGTCAGCAACTTCGCCGCCATGGCGACCTCGCTCGCGTCCACGCTGGGCACGGGCTCCATCGTCGGCGTGGCCACCGCCGTGCTTTCCGGCGGCCCGGGCGCCGTGCTGTGGATGTGGCTTACCGGCATTCTGGGCATGGCCACCAAATACACCGAGGTGTTCGCCGCACTGAAATACCGCGTGAAGGACAAGAACGGCCAGATGATGGGTGGTGCCATGCATGTGTGGGAGCAGCGTTACAAGCGCGCTGACGGCACCGTGCCGTGGTGGGCGAAGCTGTTCGCCATCTGGTTTGCCGTGCTCACCTGCTTCACCATCTTCGGCATCGGGTCGGCAGTGCAAACGAGCGCCATCACGTCGGTGGCCAAAGCGAACTTCGGCTTCGAGCCATGGATCGTGGCGCTTGTCATCTGCGGGTCGGCCGCGCTCATCATCGCCGGCGGCCTGAAGTCCATCTCGTCGATCTGCGAAAAGCTGGTGCCGTTCATGGGCGCCGCCTACATTCTGGGCTGCCTGTACATCCTCGTGTGCAATGCGGGCATTTTGGGCCAGACGTTCAGCATCATCTTCGAATCGGCGTTCACCGGCAAGGCCATGTTCGGCGGCGCCGTCGGGTCCGGCATCATGGTCGCACTGCAGTTCGGCTGCGCCCGCGGCCTGTTCTCCAACGAAGCCGGCCTTGGCACCCAGCCGCTGATCGCATCCGCCGCAGCCACCAAGAACCCCGCCCGCCAGGCGCTTGTGGCCATGACCGGCCCCTTCTGGTGCACCGTGGTCATCTGCCTGGTCAGCGGCCTAGTCATCGTGTCCACTCTGGTCGCGAACCCGACGCTCATCGGCGATACGGGCGTCACGAGCGGCGCCGAGCTTGCCAACGCCGTGTTCGCCACCATCCCCTACGTCGGCACGCCGGTGCTGATGCTGGGCATTCTGTGCTTCGCGTATTCCACCATCATCGGCTGGAGCTACTACGGCGAACGCGTCACGCTGTACCTGTTCGGTCGTCGCTGGACCCCTGTTTACCTGGGCTTCTACATCGTCATGGGCTTCCTTGGCGGCATCGGCGTGGGCGATATCGCCTGGACGGCAACCGACATCTCCAACGCGCTCATGGCCATCCCCAACATCATCATGGTCATCCTCTGCACGGGCATGGTGGCAAAGGAAACGAAGCATTACGTCTACGACGGCAACATCGACGAGGCCTGCGAAGACGAGATTCCCGAACTGGAAGAGAAGAGCGTGTTCCTGCGCAAGAAGGCGTAAGGCCCGATCGCAATACTCTTGCACCCGAAGCGTCGCCGGCAACCCGGCGGCGCTTTTTTGCTGCCCGGGAAAGCCGAGTGGGGGTTGCCGGCCGGTCAGTCGGCCAACCGACCAACCGGCAACCCCGCTTCGCACACTAACACTAGTAAGCTAGCATCTAGCGTGCTATACTTGTAGCAACGCAAAAGGGAAAGGAACGCACCATGGCAACGGCAATGTCGCAACTCAATGTAAGAATCCCAACGGAACTCAAAGAGCAAGGGGATGCGGCCTTCAGCAATGCCGGCATATCCTCCACCGAAGCAATCCGCATGCTCTGGCAATTCGCCGCCGACCACATTCATGAACCGCAGGCGCTAACGAGGCTTTTCGAGCGCAACACGGCAACGGAAACAAGAACAGCCGAAGCGAAAGACATCTACGATGACGAACGAATGCTTCAAGGCTTGCAATTCGCCAAAGACGCCTATGAAAAGATGGGCATTTCGCCAAAAGTCAACGAGAATGCCCCCTCATACAAGCAGCTGAGGGATGAATACTATGAATCACTGATCGAAAGCGAGGCATTCTAATGATGCCGCCAACGCAAACCCTGGTGCTGGATACGAACTGCTGGATCGACTATTACGTTGGCATGCGCCCAAAATCGAAGGCAATGGCAAAATTGATCGGCTATTCCTTCGCCAACGACATCAAACTTTGCTACCCCGCCTGCATAATCAAAGATGTGTTTTACCTTGTGGCATTGGAAATCAAGCGGATCTGCCGTGAGGAAAAGGGCTCACTTTCCGAAAACGATGCCGCAATCGCAAACGAAACCGCCTGGAGCTCCATAAATCATATGCGCGAAAACGCCTTCGCCGTCAGCGTCGGGCAATCCGACATCTGGCTTGCAGCAAAGAATAAGTGCATCAACAACGATTTCGAAGATAACTTGGTCATTGCCGCTGCCGAACGAGTAAACGGGGCGAAATTGGTCACGAGCGATTTGGGCCTGATCTCGCATTCAACTGTTGCCAGCCTGACGCCTGAAGATGCCCTCCATTACCTGAAATCGCAGCGTAGCTCTAACGAATAGCCTGAAATCCATAAGCAATTCGAATAGAAGCGCGGACGTGCGGTAAAAAATGCCTTGCATGTTCGCACTTGCACAGCTACAGCGGGCGCACTATAGTGTTCGCCAATGAATTCTGTTTCAGGGCGAGGTGGAAATCCTCACTGGCGGTAACCAGAGGCTGCAACCGCAGCAAACTGGAAGTCCGCGAGCCCGGCCGAGGCGGCGCAATGCGCAGCCGAAGCAGGGCCGATCCGGTGAAATTCCGGGACCAACGGTTACAGTCCGGATGAAAGAGGCAGACGTTCGAAGACAAGCCCGCATTGGGCATACCTGCGAATGACAAGCCTGTATTGAAGGAATTCATACGGGCTTGTTTCTTTTTCCGCGAAGCCGAGAAGCACTCCCCCGTCGCAAACCCGAGCTTCGCCGAAAGAAGGTATGCAATGGCAACCGCAAATGCAGGCACAACCCCCATCACGAACACGAACCGCTGGTCAACGCGCCAGCTGGTGACCATGGCCCTTATGTGCGCCGTGGCCGCGCTGCTTAACTTCGTGCAGATTCCCATCCTGCCCACCGCATCGTTTCTGACCTACGACCCCTCGCTTATGCCTGCGATGGTCTGCGGCTTCGCGTACGGCCCGGGCGCGGGCTTCATCGTCGGCGCCATCGCGGCCATCATCCACGGCCTTATTCTGGGCGAATGGGTCGGCAGCCTGATGAACATCACCGCCACGTTGTTCTTCGTCGTGCCCGCCGCGCTCATCTACAAGCGCAACCACACCTTCGTCGGCGCTGTGATCGGCCTGGTCGTGGGCTGCATCGTCGCCACGGTTGGCGCGGTTGCGACCAATCTGACCATCGGTGTGTGGTTCTGGTACGGCTCGGCCGACGTCATCATCCCGTTGCTGCTTCCCGCCGTCGTGCCGTTCAACCTGATCAAGACCATCCTGAACTCCGTGCTGACGCTGATTGTGTACAAGGCCATCTCCAACTTGATCACCCCGAAGAAAGACCAGGTGAAAGGCCGCTAAACCATAATTTATAGGCCCGGCCGGCGGCATTTACGCTGTCGGCCGGGCCTATGTTGTGCAAGTGATTCCCCAGCCGCACCTTATGCACCGCTACACGCACCCTGAATGGTTAACACTCGAACAAGGAACAACCGTGATCGACATCTCAAACGTGAAATACACTTATGACGGCACCGCATTCGCGCTGAATGGCATTTCGGCGCACGTGTCCCGCGGCGAGTTCCTGTGCATTTTGGGCGGCAACGGATCGGGCAAGTCGACGCTGGCCAAGCACCTGAATGCCCTGCTGCTGCCCGACGAAGGCACCGTCACCGTCGATGGCATGGACACCGCGGACGCGAACTGCACCTATCTGATTCGCAAAACGGCCGGCATGGTGTTTCAGAACCCCGACGATCAACTGGTGGCGTCGCTCGTGGAAGACGACGTGGCCTTCGGCCCGGAAAACCTGGGGCTCGAACCTGCCGAACTGCGCAAACGCGTTACCGCGGCACTGGAAGACGTCGGCCTTTCGGGCTTCGAGCGTCATGAGACCCATGCGCTGTCCGGCGGACAGAAGCAGCGCGTCGCCATCGCCGGCGTGCTGGCCATGGACCCGCAGGTGCTTATCCTGGACGAGGCGTCGGCCATGCTCGACCCACGCGGGCGAGCTGGCCTGATGCGCGTCTGCAAGGAACTGCACGGCCGGGGCTTCACCATCATCATGATCACGCATTTCATGGAAGAGGCAGCGGCGGCGGACCGCGTCATGGTTATGGAAGCCGGACGCGTCGCCCTCTGTGGCACGCCGCAAGAAGTGCTCACGCGCGCCGATGAGCTGACGCATCTGAACCTGGAAGTGCCCTTCGCAACGCGCCTGTCGCTGGATTTGCGGGCCGCAGGCGTTGCAGTCGAACCGACCGTCAGCGACGATGCGCTAGCTAGCAGCGTACTTGAACTGGCCGCATCGAAGGGCATCGTTGTCGCCAAGGCTTGCCCCAACAGCGTAGGTGACAAAGATGCCACAAGCCAAATGCCCAATTCTGTCGATGACAATCCAGTCGACGGAGGCCGCGGTTCTGCACCGGAAACGCCTACCGCGCCCGCCGCAGCTGATTCGAAAGCGCTCATCGCGTTCGAAAACGTCAGCTACACCTACGATACCGCTGAGGCCAAACGCCAGCGCAAGCGCAACGCAGCTCCGGCTGCCAAGCAGGCGGAATGGGGAAACAGCCCCGACAACCTGTGGGCCGTGCGCAACGTCAGCTTCAGCGTTCGCGCGGGCGAATTCCTCGGCATAGCCGGGCACACCGGCAGCGGCAAATCGACCATTATCCAGCACATGAACGGCATCCTGAAGCCAACGTCCGGTCGCGTGCTCGTCGAGGGACGCGACATCGCCGACAAACGCGTTCTGCAAGACATTCACGGAACCATCGGCGTGGTGTTCCAGTACCCCGAGCATCAGCTGTTTGCGGAAACCGTCTACAAGGATGTCGCGTTCGGGCCGCGCAACCTGGGAATTCCCGAAAGCGAAATTGACAATTTGGTGCGCACATCGCTCGAGCGCGTCGGCCTCGTCCCCGACGAGATCTGTGAGAAGAGCCCCTTCGAGCTATCGGGCGGCCAACAGCGTCGCGTCGCTTTCGCCGGCGTTTTGGCCATGGACCCGAAGGTGCTTGTGCTCGACGAGCCCGCCGCGGGCCTTGACCCCGCAAGCCGCCGCAGCTTCCTCGGCATGATCGCGCGCCTGCACGAAGAGGGCCTGACCGTCGTCATGGTCTCGCACAACATGGACGACCTGGCCGACATGTGCGACCGCGTCGCCGTGATGAACGAAGGCCGGCTGCTCGGAATCGACGCGCCCGGCAAGCTATTCCTGCGCGCGGACGAACTCAAGCGCGTGGGCCTGGGCACCACCGAACCGCAGGCGTTCGCCACGACGCTTGCCGCGGGCGGCTTTCCCATCAGCACCAATGCGCTGCTTGACGAAAGCGACCTGGTGCAGCTGATCGCAAAGGAGCTCGGCTAATGCAAGGTTTCTCCTTCGGCAGCTACATCCCCGGCTCAAGCCCGGTCCACCGCGTAGATCCGCGCGCGAAACTCCTGCTTGGATGCGCATTCATCATCGTTTTGCTGGTGGCGAAGACCCCGGCGGCGCTCGCCGTCTGCGCGGCGTTCGTGCTCGGCGTGTACCTGCTAGCGCGCATTCCCTTCTCGAAAGCAATGCAGTCGCTGGCGCCGCTGCTGGTCATCGTGATAACCGTCGTGGTGCTGAACCTGTTCACCGCAACCGAGGGCACGGTTCTGGTCGATTGGGGCATCCTGAAAATTCGCGACCTAGGCATAACGAATGCCCTGTTCATGGGCGCGCGCCTCACCATCATGATGCTCGGCATGAGCCTGATCACCCTCACCACCATGACCATCGACCTCACCGAGGCCTTCGAGCGGCTGCTCTCCCCCTTCGCGCGCTTCGGCCTGCCCGCCCATGAGCTGGGTATGATCATGGGCATTGCGCTGCGCTTCATGCCTCAGTTCGCAAGCGAGCTTGCGACCGTCTATCACGCGCAGGTCAGCCGCGGCGCTGCGCTGGCGAATAGCCCCGTGAAGGGCGTCCGCATGTTGTCGTCGTTGATGGTTCCCCTGTTCACGAGCGTATTTCGCCATGCGGAAACGCTTTCGGCGGGCATGGACGCACGTTGCTATCACGGAGGCGTGGGCCGCACACGCCTGCATCCGCTGCATTTCGCGGCGCGAGACGGCGCGGCGGTAGCGGCAATCGCCGCGCTGGTCGTCTGCGTGATGCTGGCGAATTTGCTATAAAACCTTTCTCAACTTACCGTTTTACCAGTTGAAAATCCATTTCCCTTAACGAACCCAACCGAAAGGACACCCCATGACCGGCAACGAAACCATCCTGCAGTATCTCACCAGCGTCCCCGCTTGGTATTTGGCCACGTCGGTGAACGACCAGCCGCACGTGCGCCCCTTCAGCTTCGCCGCCGAGCAGGACGGCAAGATCTGGTTCGTCACGGCAACGACCAAAGATGTATGGGAAGAGCTGCTGCAGAACCAGAAGTTCGAAGCGACCAGCTGGTGGCCGGGCCATGGTTGGCTGATCCTACGAGGCAAGGCCGGGCTCGAAGACAAAGCGAACGCCGAAATGCGCTACGCCGGCTACGCGCACCTGTGCAGTCTGGGCGAAAGCTACGACGGCCCCGACGACCCGACGCTCGTGTTCTTCAGCGTCGAAGAGCCTGAGGCATGGATTTGCAACCACGAAGAGTGGAAGCCAATCGAGCTGTAAGGGTACACTGCGCGCATCGCTTTGCAGCAGACGCACAACAGATTGCGCTTACGTAGCTGGCAAACAATCTTCCCAGCCGGCGCGGAGCAAGGCTCCGCGCCTTCGAAATAGCGATAACACCGCATCACCTAACAAAAAATATCGAGCCTGCGAACAATCTCGCAGGCTCGATTCAGTTTCGGGCAAATTGAAGCAAGGCTATCGACGGCGAACGCCCCGCCAACAGCAGTCAGCCAGTGTCTTCCTCAGCTTACTGGAAGTCGTACAGGTCCTTCGCGGCCTGTTTGAAATCGTCGTAAACCTGCGCGGCGATGGCTTCATCCTGCACAAGCTCGAAGGCGCTCGGCTGGCCTTCCTCGTCGATTTCGGTCACCTCAAGCAGCACAACCTCGCCAGACGAGCACGCCGGGCAGTCTTCGCTCACCGGGAAGAAAAAGCCGTAGCGACGGCCCTCGTGCAACACAAGGCCCAGGAATTCAAGCTCGATGAGCTCGCCTTCCTCGTCCTCGAACGTGAACGTGATGCCCTCTTGGGTGGGCGGGCAGAAATTCGGGGCGCTACCTTGACGCATGCGTGACTCCTTTTCTTGCCGCGGCCTGCGCGGACAGGTGATACCAACCATAGCGAACGCGCATAGGTTCGCTTGTTTTCAGCAGCGTAACACAATGGCGAAGGCTCGCAAAAGCACGTTTTCGAATTCGCGGGGCTGTTATACTGAACGGCAGCAAAAAAGCAGACCGGCAGCGCGCCGCGACACCGTCGCAGTTGCGCCCGCCGCTGAAACGCGCAACCGAGGAGGAAACATGTACCCGATGATGGACCCTGAGAAAAGCAAGCCATTGAGCGAGGAAGAAGGCGTCAAGAAGATGACGCAGATCGGCGCCATCATGCAGCAAGCCGGCATGGATTTCGGCGAGGACGACATGCGCCTTCTGCGTGATGCCTACATGGGCCAGAACGCCTACGAGGAACAGATGGAGGCGCTGATCGCCCGCTACTCCGGCGACACCGACTGGGAGCAGGAAGTCGAAGAGCAGCTAGCCGGCAGCGACGCCGAGGAAGCCGAAGACGAGGACGAGGCGATCGACTTCAGCGAACTAGGATAAGAGGCACGAGCAGGCCAAGCATATGCAGCACGCCTGCCCGTAATATCCAACCGAACTTTCCGAGAGGCCAACTCAACGCGAGTTGGCCTCTCTTATTTCCTGAACATTTTTACGGAATACGGGACGCAAAAGCGCAAGTCGGGCGTACTCTGGCATTCTTCTGCAACGAACCCCTTGCCATCGGCAAAAACCGACGCGCAGTGCAACATCGTACGCCGACAACATACCAAGACACGACAGATCTCGGCCAAAAACCTCTACCGAACCTCACCAACCTCCCGTCACACAACGCAAAGAAGCCCGCCGGCTAACCGACGGGCTTCTTCATTACTTGCAAGGTTTCAAGCCGTTAACCCTGAACCTTCTTCTTGCGCTTCTTGCGGTTGTTAGCCTTCTTGGGCTGCGCCGGCTTAGCAGCGGCCTCAGAAACGGCGGCGCCCTCAGCGGGAGCGGCAACCTGAGCAGCGTCCTCAGCAACACCAGCAGCGGCGGTAGCCGGCGTGGCGGCCTGCGGCAAGCGGTTCAGGAACCAACGCTGAATCTCGGTGCCGTACTTGGCCTGCAGCTTGGCGAACTTCTTCTCGGAGGACTTCCACATCACGTAGATGGGAGTTGCAACCAGGTAGGACGAGTAGCAGCCGCACACCAGGCCGACCGTCATGGCCAGGGCAAAGTCGCGCAGCGTCTCGCCGCCGAAGATGAGCATGGCCACAACCGGGATCAGCGAGGTGATCGACGTGTTCATCGAGCGGACGAAAACCTCGTTGACGGAATGGTTCGCCATGGTGGCGAAGGTGCACTTCGGCGTATCGCCGGACATGTTCTCGTTGATGCGGTGGAACACAACCACCGTGTCGTACAGCGAGTAACCCAAGATGGTGAGCAGTGCGGCGATGGTGTTCGGGGTGACCTCGCGGCCAACCAGCACGTACACGCCAAGCACGATGACCAAGTCATGCAGCAGCGCGATAACGGCCGAAACGCCCATCTTGTAATCGCGGAAGCGAATGGAGATGTAGCAGATGATCAGCAGCAGAGACACCAGGAAGGCGATTACGGAGCTTTGGATGACGCTCGTGCCCCAGTCAGGACCGATGGTGGTCACCTCGTAGCTATCGGAGCCCCAGCCGAACTCGGCGGCAACCTTGTTAGCGGCAGCGGCGGCGTCCTCGGCGGACGTGGTGGTGGTGCGCACCAGGAAGCCGTCCTGTCCGTCGGAGTTGGTAGTCTGGATGGTAGCGTCGGGCTCACCGGCAGCCGTCAGGGCCGTGCGCAGCTCCTCGGTGGTGACGTCATTTCCACCCTGATGGAAGGTGATGGACGTGCCGCCGACGAATTCGATGCCGAAGTTCACGCCGCGGATACCGACGATGGCGATAACAACCACCACGGCGACGGCGCACACGGTCAGGAAGATCTTGCCGTAACCGAGCAGGTTGAAGTCGCGCTTGATGAAGCGACCCTTGACATCCTTCGGCGACGAAGCGCTCTTCTCGCCGGTGAAATACGGAGCGGCCTGTTCGCAGTCCTTCACGCCCCAGAAGCCGGGGTGCTTGGCGATGCACTTAGGCGCGAGCAGACGAATGATGGGGGCCTTGAACACGAGCATCATGACGATGTCGCAAACGATGCCCAAAGCCAACGTCAAACCGAAGCCCTTAACCGAAGAGGACGCCAGGAAGAACAACGTGAGCGCGGAAACCAGCGTGACCAGGTCGGCGTCGATGGACGTCGAAATGCCATGGCGAACGCCGGTGATGGATGCGGCGCGCACGGAACGGCCCATGCGGATTTCCTCACGGAAACGCTCGAGCGTGAGGATGGACGAGTCGGCGGCCATGCCGATGGTCAGCACGACGCCGGCGATGCCAGCCATGGACAGGCTGAACAGGCCGAAGTGCGAAAGCACGGCCAGCAGGCCCAGGTACAGCACCGCGAAAACGGCCATGGCCGCAGCGGTGAGCAGGCCCAAGCCGTTGTAGAACAGCAACAGATACAGCATAACCAGCAACAGGCCGATGGCCGCGACCAGCACGCCGGAATTCAGCGCATCCTGGCCGAGCGTCGGGCCGACCACCTGCGACTGAGCGTACTCGAAGCTCACGGGCAAAGACCCGGACTCAAGCACGGTCTCCATCGAGGAGGCCTCGTCCTTGTCGTAGCCGCCGGTGATGGACACCTGGCCGCCGGTGATCTCGGACTGAACGGCCGGCGCGGACTGCACCTCGCCGTCAAGGATGATGACGATTTTGCCCTTGTCGGAGGCGAGTTCCTTGGTTGCGTTGGCGAAGGCCGTGGTGCCCTCGGAGTCAAGCGTGACGTTGACCGAGTAATCGGTGCTGGTCTCAGAAGCGCGGCCGATATCGACCTTCGTGATGTTGTTACCGGTGATGAGCGGCGTATACGTGCCCTCCTCAACCGTCAAGTGAGTGACGGTGCCAGTGGAGAACGTGTTACCGAAGTCGTCGGAGACGGTGCCGTTCGTGCCGTACTGGCCGTTGTCGATTTTCGTCTTCACGTCGGAATCGGTAAACGAATCCAGGCGGGCAAATTCCAGCTTACCGGTTTTGCCGATGGTCGAAAGAGCCGTTTCGGTATCGGAA
>CAVBPP010000043.1:0-4233 GCA_963597295.1 Paratractidigestivibacter sp.
CGGTCGGGGTGGTAGCACGCCTGGATGGACGACTGCGATTTGCAGCAGCAGTTGCCCATCGAACCGACGTAGCTGGTGTCGCCCTCGATTTTGACCGCGCGCCCGTCCTTCACGGTGACGAACACGCCGCACTCGTACTTGCCGCAGCCACGGCAGCCGGTGCGGATGCGCTTGACGCCGCTGGTGCCTCCTTCGGCAACCCTGCTTTCGGCGAGCGCTGCGCCGCTCGATGTCGCCGCGGTGACGCTTGCGGTTGCCGCGGTGACGGCGGCGAGCTTCACGAAGCTTCGGCGAGAGAGATTCAACGCTTTCATTCCTCCTCCTTTTCGTTGGGTGGTGCTTACTCGTCTGCGCTGTTTTGCGCGGCTACACCATCGCTCATAAGGGGAAACGAGAAATCATACTTAAAGATGGAGATGCTTTTCATGGCCGCAGATACGTCCATCCGCTAATATGAATTTGCCCGATTCGGGCTATTTCCGATCGGGCGCGCATAAGACAAAGGGACACTCCTAATGTCTTGTCGGCGCACGCGATTTGTTCACAATCAGACATTGGGAGTTTCCCTTTGTCTGGTTCGGCTTAGCTTGCGGCGGAGGGGCCGCATTGGTTTTCAGGGGGACGTTTGAGGGGCGACGAATGAAGAAGATGACGATGCGCGAGGCGCTTTCGCGCCCGGGCTTTTTGGTGTTGGCGGCAGGTTTTATTTGCTGCCTTGTTGCGCGCGATATGCCGCAGTTTCTGGCGATTGAGGATTTGAATTCGACGCCTGCCACGCAGTATTTGCTAGCTGGTGGGCGGGCGCTGGTGTTCCTTATTTTGCTGGCCGTTCTGACGAACGTTTCGGTTTCGGGGCGTCTGCGCTGCGGGAGGCGGGTGGCGTTTCTGCCGGTGACGCTGGCTGCACCGCTGGCCTTGGCGGGCCTTGCGCTGATTTCGTTTGGGCATGCGCTTGAGCTGCGAACGGTCGGCTGCGCATTGTTGGGCCTGGGGCAGAGTCTGTTCGTGGTGTCGTGGGTACTGCGCTTGTTTGAGCAGCCAAAACGCGTGATGTTCTATTTGCTGATGGTGGCGCTTGCCGGTGCCGGATGCATCGAGATGCTGCTGGCCATTACGCAGGATATGGCGGAGAAGGCCGTGACGCTTGCGCTGCCGGTGATTTCTTGGGCGGCGCAGGTGTGGTGGCTGCGGCGCGGCCTGCGCGCCGGTGTGTGCCCGGTGGCGGTTGAGGTTGGCGTCGGCAGCGGCGCTGCGGCTGGCGGCGACGCCGCGGTCGGCGTGGCGCGACTGGCGGGCAAGGACGCTAGTTCGGTCCGTCCGGCGGCCTGCAATGTTGCCGCTACTGGCGTTTCCCCTGATGGCGTGCCAGCTTCCGACGCGACTGCTGCCCCAATCGAATGGCGTCCGCAAGGACCCGGCAGCGAGCGGCCGTTCTCGGCGACGAAGTTCACGGCCGGCATGATCGCGACGTTCTTCTGCTACAGTTTCGTTGTCCGACAGCTCACCGACACGTGGATGGTGCATGGTACGAGCGAGAATCTGATGCTATTCCAGCTGTTCGGCGGGCTTGGCACCGCGCTCACGTCGCTTCTGGTGTATTACCTGTTCCATCTGCGGAAATCGCGCAAACAGCCGGCAACGTACACCGCGTTCGCCCTGCCGATTTTGGTTGCGGCGCTGTACCTGAGCACGTTTTTGACGGGCACGCTCTCCATCGTGTATGTGTTGCCGCTGTTCATGATGCGCAAGGTCTTGTTCGTGCTCGCGCTCATCGGCGCACTCGGCTTTAGGCAGGGCGCCGACCGCATGCGCTTTTTCAGCTGGGCATTCCTCATGGTCGAGGGCGCGTCCATCGTGCAGACGGTGTTCTATGAGTGGGTGTTCAAGCTGCCCGGCCACGGCGACATCCTGTGCAACGGAATCGTGTTCGCCCTGGTGGCATTCGTGGCGGTGCGCGAGATTCTGGCGTTCACCAACGGGTCGAACGATTCGCCCGAGGCTTTCACCAGTTACGCGAGCGAGTCCGAAGCCGGTGGGGAAGGCGGTGCCGGTTCCGCCGTCACCGGCTCCGCTGGCGACGGCGTTGCGCCTGACGAGACGACCGAAAGCCTGCGCCGCGCGGCCGTGGAGCAGTTGCGCGGGGAATTCGGCCTGACGCGTCGCGAGGCCGAGGTGGCCGAGCTGCTGGCGACGGGCCGCAACGCCGAATACATCGCAAAAGAGCTGTTCGTAGCCCAATCGACCGCCAAAACGCACATCTCCCACATCTACCAGAAAACGGGCCTGAATTCCCAGCAACGCCTGATGGACCTAGTGGAAGAGCGCATGGGGAAGGATTGAGTTTTACGCTACCGCGTCTTTCTCGCTCAACCAGATTGGTTTCGTGCTTACCGTTTTGGTGATAATCAGGTACTTGTTCCTGTTGACCGAAACGGACCTTTCGACCGCTGTTTCGGTGCGCAGCGGAAGCGTTGGGCGGGCCGGGGCCGTCAGCGTGTCGGTTTCGCGGGGCAGCGTGTCAGACGGCGCTTCCGCTTCCGATTCCGTCGATGCGCAGCGTGATGGTGGGACTTCGTCGATGTCGTTCGAGGGCAAGTGCGCTGCGATGTCCGCTGAATTCGGTTTGTCGCCCCGTGAGTCGGAGGTGCTGCCGCTTCTGCTGAGAGGGCGTACCATCGCCCGCATGGCCGAAGAGCTGTTCATTTCCCCAAGCACCGTCAATACGCATGTGCGGCATATTTACGACAAGTGCGGCGCGGCAAACAAGCAGGCATCGCTCGACATGTTCGACAAACGGTATAACGGCTGAAATGATGCCCCAATCATGGTATCATGGCCTAATCGTGGTATTTTCGAAAGGATGAGCCATGCCTGTGTGCGTACCCATTAAGGATATGAAGAACACCGCCGAGTTCACGGAAACGGTTTCGGCGGCCGGCGAGCCCGTGTTCGTGACGAAGAACGGCCGCGAGGCGCTGGTGAGCATGGCGCCGGAAGTGTACGAGGGCCTGCGACGCGAGGCCGCGCGTGCCCGCCTGTACGATGTGGTAGAGCGTGGTTTGGACGACGCGCGCTGCGGGAACGTGCGCGACGCGAAATCCGCGACGGCGTCTTTGCGGGCCGCATATGGCGCTTAATGTCTTGGTAGCGGCAAGCGCCGAGGCAGCGCTTGCCGAAGCGTGCGCTTACATCGGGAAGGTCCTTTGCGAGCCTTCCGCGGTCGATACGCTGCTGGACAAGTTCGACGAGTTCATTGCGGCCGTTGCAGCTTTGCCGGATATGTATCCGCTTTGCGGCGAGCAGCGCCTTGCGGCAAAGGGCATCCGCAAGGCGCTCATCGGCGGATACGTGGCGCTATATATGCTCGACGGCAAGGCCGTCACCGTCGTGGCGTTCTTCTACCAAACGCAGGATTACGCGAAGCTGATTTAGCTGCAGGGGGCAAATCCCGTTGCGGAATGGCTTGCTTTCTGCCTGGTTGCTGCGAAAAGCCGTTATCGAGGCGCCTGTGGCAAGTGGGCGTTCATGCGCAAAGTGAATCGATTCTACTTCTGCATGAAGGCTGAGGACGTCGTCCGCCGAAGCGCCCGCTCCTTCGACTATAAAAGCGGCTTCTTGCCGTTCGGCAGCACGTCGGGTTTCTTCGGCAGCTTCGCGTATACCACCACATCGTAAATGGCGAATGCAAGCACGCCCGCGCCCATCACGTAGTACCATGGGTTGTTCTCCGGCGCGAAATAGGGGCTGATGAGCGACCACATGTTGCCCATCGGGTTGAACGACATGATGCACACCAGCACCAGCGTGATAACCAGCTGCCAACATGATCCCACGCGCGTGTCGCGCTCGCGCCAGAACAGCCCCGGCGCGCATACGATGATGACCTGCGTGAAGATCCAGAACTTGAACATCGACACGTCACCCAGCTCGCAGCGCAGGAAGTTCAGCGACACGAAGAAGATCAGGATCTGCGCGCAGATGACGAAAATCGCATGGCTTGCGGTGCAGTCAGGCCCCCACATCTCGAAGCGCTCAACCGTCACGGTTTTGTATAGGCAGTAGATTTCGACGCCCACCCACACGGCCTCGCCCACGCAGCCGAGCATGAAGAACCAGAAGCCGCCGACGGCGATGTATGCGTTCAGGAACACCCAGATTCCCATGAAATCGGCCGCGCAATAGAACGTGTGCATCCACACCGGGTACGGGCCCGCGCCTTCGCGATTTACCAGC
>CAVBPP010000044.1:0-12416 GCA_963597295.1 Paratractidigestivibacter sp.
CCGATGAACTGTCTTCCAAATTCAGCCCGGTGACGTTGGCCGATTCCTCGCCCTTTTCGACCCAGCCGAGCTGCTCGTGGGCGCGCGCCTTCACGCCGTCGTCGGTTTGCAGCGAGTTGACCTCGGATTGCAGTTTGTCATTGCGGTCGGTGACGGCCTGGTACTCAAGCGCGAGCCTGTCGTGCTCGCGCACATTGCAGTAGTAATTCTTCAGCGGGCTGTACAGAAACACGCCTGCCGCGATAAGGCACACGGCCACGGCGCTGCAGATG
Source organism: Paratractidigestivibacter sp. (assembly GCA_963597295.1). Classification (GTDB taxonomy): domain Bacteria; phylum Actinomycetota; class Coriobacteriia; order Coriobacteriales; family Eggerthellaceae; genus Senegalimassilia. The sequence continues at coordinate 273 of CAVBPP010000044.1, forward strand.
ACGAAGCGCCTAGACTGCAGAAGTCCCTTCAGCGAGAAGCCCGAAACCGCGCCCTTGATGGACATCGCCGGCGATGCCTTTTCCTGCATGCGGCTGGCGCGGCGCTGCTTGGCGCCCATTTCGCCCTTGTAAACGGCTGCGCGCGTGCCGCCCTCCGAAGACGCGCCCGCATCGTCGCCGAACTGACGGCGGAATTGCTGCTCGGCCTTGGCCTTCGCCTTCTGCTTCGACTTCGCGCGGCGGCGGGCGGCGCGACGATCGGCAGCGGTTATCTCGCCGGAGAATTCCTCGTCTTCCGTATCCGCATCGTCGGCGGCGGGGGGCACGTCGGCCCTGCCCCTGGGCGCGCCCTGCGCGGTCGCCGCGATATCGGCTCGACGCGACCTGCGCGCCGCACTGCCAACGTTTCGGCTGATGGAAGGCTCGTAGGCCTCGGCCTTGCCGGGGACGCTGCTGGACGTGCGGCGACCCGCACGCGACCCAGAGTCCGCCTGGGCGCCGCTAGACGTGCCGGCTGCTGCGGCCACACGAACGCTTTCGGCGCTGCGGTGATTGCGACCGCGGCCAGCCCGCGCGCCCCGTGCCTGCGATGCCGCGCGACCGGCCGCCTTCGCCTTGGCGGCACGCTTGCGGCGCTGCTTCGACGCGCGCTTGCCCACCTCATCGAAGTCGTCATAAGGGGAATCGAAATCATCGTCGGAAAGATATGAGAGCAGCGCAGACGAATTTCGATCGCGACCATAGGCTCCGCGGGCGCGTTGCCCCCGGTCAGGGCGCCGCGTGCGAGCACGACCATTCGCCGTGGCGCCGCTTTTGCTGCGGGCCTCGTCGAACGAGAGAATACGTGCCTGCCTGTTCACTGGTGAATGCTCCTTCGGCGCATAGTGTTTCGTTTAAGTGGTTCGTGTATGCGAGAAGCTTAAAAGCTGCCCTTGAGAATAGCACACGCGCCGGACGCAGCCGCGGCGCGCATAGCAAAGCCCGCCTGCTTTACCGAAAAAACAGGCGGGCGAAATGGCGGCAATGCCGAAACCGAACGGGCGACCCCTATTCGAGATTCAGCTTCTTGATGTAAGCCCTCCACTTTTCAAAGGAGTCGTCGGAAATCGCATGCTCCATCAGGCACGCCTCTTCCTCGGCAACTTCCTCGGGAATGCCCAGCTCTTTGCTCAAAAACGTGAACAGCAGCTGATGACGATCGTAGACCGACGTGGCGTAGTCGTAACCTTCTTGGGTGAGCGTGACGTCGCCGTAATAGGGCTGCTCGGCCAGCTTCTTTTCCTTCAGGGCGGTCACGGCCTTATTCACGGACGCCTTCGAAACGCCCATCTGCTTCGCGATATCTACCGAACGAACGGAAACCTCGGTGGTTCCCCCGAGCATGACGATGGCCTCCAAATAGTCCTCATGGGACTTGGACATCTTTTCCATCAGGCTCTCCTTTCCTTCATTTTTCTCAATATACCACAGCAATTTGCCGCGCGCCGGTAACGGAGGCGGGCGTTCAAAATTGAATCGAAAGGCAATGGAGAGGAGCTAGCGAGGGAGGAGAGGGGGAAAGAAGCCCTCGCTAGCAGTGCTGTTGCGGTGATAGCCAGACGAGAGGAGCTTCACCGCCGTGTCAGCAAAAGAAGGGGGGGTCAGCCGCGCGGTGAGTTTGCAACCGCCTCAACTGACATTTGTTAGTATAGGGTAACAAGAGTAACCCGTCAATAACTTATGCTAGAAAAGTTTGCTTTGGTGAAGAAAGGGCCGGCTCGGCCGACCCTCTCGTTTCGCTATACGCTTTTGGCTTGCGCTTATTGCTTGGACTTGGCCGCATCGGCGGCTTTGCCGATGTTCGCCACCATGTTGGCGGCGGCGCCGCAGCCCGAACAGCCTCCGCAGCCGCCGGAACAGCTGCAGCCGCCGTGCGGCTCGTCAGCGTGGCAGTCGCACATGCCGTTCCTGCGAAGACGGCGGATGGCCCAGACGGCCCAGGCGACGATCAGCGCCGCGACGATAAACGTCGACAGATTGAATTCCAAACCCAGAAACATCTTCTAACCTTCCGTCCTCTTGATAGCCGCGTGCAGTGCGTGGCTGCGTCGCACGTGCCGTGCGGGGCCGACATCGCAAGCGACCCCTCACGCGCATACTAACGCGATAGTGCGTCGGGCGCCACCTTCCGGCAGCGCCCCGAACGTTTTGCGAATAGCCGCCGCGCGGCGGCTATTCGACGAGTTCAGGCGAAACTATTCCGCCTTCTTCTCTTCCGCCTTGTCCTCGAACTTAGGCATGGGACGGAAGATTTGGAACAACATGAGCGCGGCGATGATCACGGCCAAGATGGTGAACGGGCCGAACTCGCACTCGCCGGTGGCCAAGCCGTAGAACTGGAAGATCATCGTGCCGACGCACCAGGCGAAACCGCACATGTAGGCGACGGTGATCCAGAACCACTTAGCCGAGTTCTGCTGCTGGCGAATGGTGCCCAAAGCGGCGAAGCAGGGGGCGCACAGCAGGTTGAAGGCGCAGAAGGCGATGATGGCGGCGTTCTGGCCGGCGAACAGCTGCGCGAAGCCGTACCACAGCTGGGCATCGGATTCGCCGTATGCCTTCAGCGAAGTGATGATGGCGATGGTCGAAACGACGTTCTCCTTGGCCACCAGACCGGTGATGGTCGTGGCTGCAGCCTCCCAGGAATTGAATCCGAGCGGCGTGAAGATCCAGGCCAGGCAGTTGCCCAGGCCCGCCATCAGGCTCGAGCCCATGTAGCCGTCGACCTCGGAGTCAAGCAGACCGAAGCCCTCGCCCGTGTCGCCGAAGTTCGTGAGGAACCAGATGACGATGGTGGACAGGAAGATGATGGTACCGGCCTTGATGATGTAGCCCTTCACGCGCTCCCACATGGACTGCAGGATCGAGCGGACGGTGGGCATGTGGTACTCGGGCAGCTCCATGACGAACGGGGTCGCTTCGCCGGCGAACAGGCGCGTCTTCTTCAGCATGATGCCGGAGATGATGATGGCGATGACGCCCATGAAGTAGAACATGGGGGCAACATACCAGGTGGCGCCGGAATCGGCACCGGCGATGGCGCCGAACACGAGAGCGATGATGGGCATCTTCGCGCCGCAGGGGATCATCGTGGTGGTCATGATGGTCATGCGACGGTCGCGCTCGTTCTCGATGGTCTTGGTGGACATAACGGCGGGCACGCCGCAGCCGGACGCGATGAGCATCGGGATGAACGACTTACCGGACAGGCCGAACTTGCGGAAGATGCGGTCCATGATGAACGCGACGCGGGACATGTAGCCGCACAGCTCAAGAATGCCGAGCAGCAGGAACAGGATGATCATCTGCGGAATGAAGCCAAGCACGGCGCCAACACCGGAGACGATGCCGTCGTTGACGAGCGACTGCAGCCACAGAGCCACGTCGGCCTTCTTCATGGCGTCGGCGATGATCTTGCCGCCGCCGGGGACCCACAGGCCGTAGGAGCCGTCGGAGGCGTCGGGCTCTGCGATCTCGGAAGCCTTCTTGTAGTCGTCGAAGGTCACCTTCTCGACTGTGGTCGTGGTCTTGCCGGAATCGTCGGCTTCGCTTTCCGTCTCAAGGGTTGCGACCAGATTCGTGGGTTTGACCTGCTTATCGAACGCATCGACGATCTTGACGGACTCTTCGTAGGCCGCCTTGTTCGTCTCGTACTCTTCCTTTTCCTGCTGCGAAGCGTCGGAGGCGAGCTCGGGCTCGCCGGCCTGGACGACCGTGATGGCGGCCAGGACCTCGGCGGATTCCTCGGTGGGAAGCTGCGACACCTCATCGACGCCGAGGGCCTCCTCGACGTAGGCAGTCACCTTGGCGTTCGCGTCGGTGTACTCCTCAACGGCAGCCTCGTACTTATCGTTGCCGGTGTAAAGCCAGCCGTCGCCGGAAATCTGGTCGTTGGCCCAGTCAGTCACCACGCCCGTGCCGACGGTGACGGCAAGCCAGTAGACGAAGAACATGATGACGATGAAGATGGGCAGGCCCAACCAGCGGTTGGTGACCACGCGATCGATCTTCTGGGAGGTGGTCAGGCCCTTGCGGTTGCGCTTGACCGTCTCGTCGACGATATGGCTGATGGCGTCGTAGCGCTCGGCCGTGATGATGGATTCCGCATCGTCGTCAAGCTTGTTCTCAACGTCCTCGCGCACGGCGGCGATGGCGGCCAGGTCGGCCTCGGGCAGCTTCAGCTGGTCCTTCGTGCGCTGCTCGTCCTCGAACAGCTTAATGGCATACCAACGCTTGGCTTCGACGGGCACCTGCGAGCCGAGCGCGGACTCGATCTTGGAAATGCCCTCCTCGACGGCGGCATCGAAGGCGATCTGCTTTTCAGGGAGCTTCTTGGCCTTCGCAAGCTCGATGGCCTTGGAAACGACCTCTTCCATGCCCACGCCGCGCAGTGCGGAGGTGGGGACGATGGGGCAGCCGAGCTTTTTCGACAGCGCGTCGATGTCGATCTTGTCGCCGTTGCGCTCGACCAGGTCCATCATGTTCATAGCGATGACCACAGGGACGCCGATGTTCAAGATCTGGCTGGTCAGGTACAGGTTGCGTTCAAGGTTGGTGGCATCGATCAAGTCGATGACGGCGTCCGGGCCGCCATCGAGCAGGTAATCGCGCGCGCAGATTTCCTCGGGGGAATACGGGGACAGCGAGTAAATGCCCGGCAGGTCCGTGATGGTCACGTCCTTGTCCTGGGTGTACTTGCCCTCCTTCTTTTCGACGGTAACGCCCGGCCAGTTGCCAACGTACTGGTTGGCACCGGTCAGCTCGTTGAACATCGTCGTCTTGCCGCAGTTCGGGTTGCCGGCAAGAGCAATGCAAATGCCCATTTTCGACCTTTCATTCAATCGGGCGGCGCTTGACGTTGTGCGGGCGGGCAACGGCGGCGCGGCGGCCGTGGCGTCACGGCGGTGGCGGCTGCGCTGCCGCGGCGGTGGCGCTTCGCGGCGCCGGTTCCGTTACCCTGCGGTAACAAATGTTACCCCTGGTCAAGTGCCTGTTTGAGTTAGAAAACGGTAACTCAAGTTCGAAAAAAACGGCGCAATGCGCCATGGTTGGTGGATGCAGCGCGCCGTCAGAGCGCGTTGCGGGAATGCTTGCAGATGCGAGGCGCCTGGCGCTGGCGACCCGGGCTTTTCACACCCTTTGGCTGCCAGTTGCCTGCCGCAGACGCGTACCGCTATTCGACCACCAAAATGCTCTCGGCTTCGCTCTTGCGAAGCGACAGCTCGTAACCGCGGACCGTGACCTCGATGGGGTCGCCGAGCGGCGCGACCTTGCGGACGAACACGTCAGTTCCCTTCGTGATGCCCATGTCCATGATATGACGCTTGATGGCACCTTCGCCGGTCAGACGGCGGACCGTTGCGGTTTCGCCGATTTTGACATCGCGCAAGGTCTTCTGGCCTTCTGCCATGCGCATCCTCCTCTCTTTCGCTGACTCGTTTGCTTGCGTTGTATCGCTGACGCAGTTGCGCGGGTTGGTTGACTTGCTGGCGGGGCGGGCGGCCGGCGAGCTGGCGGCTTGCCGATGGGGTTCGCCGGCGGGGCCGGCAAGCGATCGGTCGGCAGGGCCGAAACCCCTGGCCATCACCTGATTCCGTGCGACTGCGTCAACGCGAACGGCCGCCCTTTGCGGCCGGGTTCGCCTTGCTTGCGTGCGGCTTCTTACGCGGTTGCCGCCGTAGTGACGATATGGTTGGCGGCGTCGCGGCCGATGGCCACTTGCGCGCCCTTAACCTCGACGATCAGGTCGCCCGCAATGCCGGAGACAACCTTGATCTGAGCGCCTTCCACAAAGCCGAGGTTTCCAAGATGATGCTGCAAATCAGCCTTGCCGCGCACCTTCACGACCTTGGCCGCTTCGCCCTCCCTCAAAAAGGAAAGGGGCATTTGCTGAACGGAGACACCGGACGCGGGCGCTGCCTGCGCTGCGCCGGATGCGGCTGCTGTTGCATTGTCCATAATGGGCTCCTATCGTAGGGTCACTCGTCGTGCACGGGCAGAGTTAGCCTCATACAACGGGCAGATATTAACGCGGGTTAACCCGTTATGGAAGCCTCAGTCAACTTTTTGGTTAAGCTTTGCAGGCCTTTTACATGTTTCACCACACAAACTTCACGAAACTATAGCCAGGGAAGGAGAATTGGTAACAATTGTGACTTTGATACCGGTAGGAGACGAAGGCTAAGGAGAGGCTGCGCGGGCAAGCGGGCGACCCTGCACACCGCGCGCGAGCAGTGCTACGAAAGCGAGCCGATGGCCCCGGCGCGGGCGATGCCGCAAGAACGAGGCCGCGCCGGCAGGCGAGCTGCGTTTCGAAGCGGAAAACGAGCCGTGCGGGCGAGAGATGTTGTGAGAGGCGAAGCCGCACGGGCAGACCGGCGGCTTTGCGAGAGGGATCCAATAAACCCATTGCGTGAGCGGCTTCGCTGTAAGAGTAAGCCGACGTACCATGCGCGTAAATGGCGGCACTATTTATCAAAAGGTCATTTCGCCAAAGTTAAATACCGAATCCGCAAACGTCACTTTCCGTGAAGAAACGGCGATGCACCTTCCAACTGTGCTTTTGCGGGAATACTATACGAACGGTGAATAATTACTTTCCCGCATTGGAGGAAGCATGGGACACACGAAGTCCAACCGTTATATCGACACGCGCGGCGTCTGCGCGCAACCGATCGAGTTCACCGAGGCCGTCATCAACGGCCTGGCAACAGGCGGAGGCCTGTATGTCCCCGAGGAAATTCCCTCGCTTTCCCTTAACGAAATTTGCGCGCTGGCCGATATGCCCTATGCGCAACGAGCGGCCACCATCTACAAGGCCTTCGGCGTTGACCTGCCCGATAGCGTCGTCGATTCGCTGATGGAGGACACCTACGGCTCGAACTTCGACGACAACCGCATTTGCCCCATCACCTCGCTCGACGCGAACACGCATGTGCTCGAGCTGTGGCATGGCCCCACCAGCGCGTTTAAGGACATGGCGCTGCAATGCCTGCCGCGCTTCTTTTCCGCTTCCGCCGCGCAGCTTCGCGAGCAGGGAAAACTCGACCACGACTTCTTGATCTTGGTGGCCACGTCCGGCGACACCGGCAAAGCGGCGCTCGAGGGCTTCCGCGACCTGCCGCATGTGGCCATATCGGTCATGTACCCCGATGGCGGCGTGAGCGACATCCAATACCGCCAGATGGCAACCCAGCGCGGCGGCAACGTCAACGTCTGGGGCGTACGCGGCAACTTCGACGATTGCCAGACGGGCGCGAAGAACGTCTTCGGCGACGAAGCGTTCGCCGAAAAGCTGCTCGAACAGCACGGCGTGGCGCTCTCCAGCGCGAACTCCATCAACTGGGGACGCCTGCTTCCCCAGGTCGTTTACTACGTTTCGTCCTACGCTCAGCTGGTGGCCGAAGGCAAGCTGGCCGCCGGCGAGCCGCTTGACGTGTGCGTACCTACCGGCAACTTCGGCAACATCTTGGCTGCGTATTACGCCAAGCGCATGGGCACGCCCATCGACATGCTGTACTGCGCGAGCAACGAGAACCGCGTGCTCACCGACTTCATCAACACGGGCACCTACGACATATCCGACCGCGAATTCGTTCTGACCCCCTCCCCTTCCATGGATATTCTGGTCAGCTCGAATCTGGAACGCCAGCTGTTTGAGCTTACCGGCCGCAACAGCGAGGCGGTTGCCGGCTGGATGGCCGATCTGAAGGCGCAGCGCCGCTTCCGCGTGGATGCGGACACGTTCGCCCGCGTGCGCGAGCAGCTGCGCGCCGATTCGGTTTCCAACGACGAGTGCCTGCGTACCATCAAGGAAGTGCTTGACCAGCACGATTACCTGATGGACCCGCACACCGCCGTGGCCTACCGCGTTGCGCAGAACCTGCGCGGCGAGAACCCGGTGCTCATAGCCAGCACCGCCCACTGGGCCAAGTTCGGCAACAACGTGTACCGCGCGCTGCACGAAATGATGCCCGGCCAGGAGCTTCCGGCCAACGTCGCCGCCCTTTCCGGCTGCGACCTGAACAAGCTGGTCGCTAAGGAATCCGGCCATGACGACATTCCGCAGGGCTTAGCCGAACTCGATTCGCTGCCCATCCGCTTCACCGACGTAATCAACGGCACCGTCCAGGACATCGAGGACGCCACGGGGCAGTTCCTGGCAAGCCGCAATAACTTGTAAGGCGCGGCCGAAAAGCCGCAATACGGGGGAAGGAAACTACCGATGAGCAAACTGAGTAGTCTCGAGCCAATGGTTCGCCTGTCCATCATGAACCCGAATACCGAAAGCTCTTCGGTATTCGGACGCGGCATCGCGAGCCTCTGCATCGGCGTGCGCGACACCGGCTCGCTCAACGCCGCCGCAAAGAGCATGGGCATGGCCTACAGCAAGGCCTGGCGCATCATCAAGGAAACGGAAGCGGCTCTTGACGTGCAGCTTCTCAACCGCGATGGCGCGCATGGCAGCACGCTCACCGACGAGTGCGTGCAGATTCTTGACGCCTATCAGGCCATCGAGAAAGCCATGCAGGATCAAGCTGGTGCGCTTTACCGCGAGCAGATCTCCTAACGAGCAGATCTCCTAAGACACCTCGATTCCCTCATAACGAGCTGGGCTCCACGCTAGGTACAGCGTCGTGTCGGCGGTAATGCGCACCAGCGTTGCAGGCTGTCTTGACTCGTCTGCGCTCAAATAGAGTCCCGCCACCGCCGTGGCTTCCCTCACCGCGCCGTGGGCCTCATACCATACGCTCTTCCGTTTGGCCGCTCGCAGCCGGGTTGACCATGCGACAAACCGATCGGCCGGAAGCAACGACGAGGCTTCCGTCGGTTGACTAGCGCGTTCGTCCGTGAAAAGCGGCCAACGGCTAAACAATTCCCCGGTGGAGTCGGTGAAGGCATACGTGATGCGGGCCATGTTCCTTCCGTACAGGCTCAGACTCCCTTTCGGCAGCGGCGCGTTTTCCTCATATGGCTTCGTGCAGGCCGCATCGGTGAACCAGCATTCGAATTTCGAGCATTGAGGCTTCTTCCCGGCAGCCTTCGCCTCGGCGGACGTCGTGTACGGCTCGGATTCCTTCCCTTCCTCTTGCCAGCAAGGGGTTTGCTCGCCATCGACGTAATAACTTATCCGCACGCCGTCATTCGGCACATAGACGGGGTTCGAAGCCGCCGAACCGCAATAGGGGATGGAGTTGTACTTGGTTTTGGCACGCACAATGCAGGCAAGATTCTTGCCTTTATGCCTTTCCGCTAGGCAAAATGTGTTGCCGGAAGACCCTTCAATCACCGCATCCTTATGTCGGATTCTTACGCATACGCCAGAGATCTTCTGCCCGACGGTTCCCACTTGCACGCCGTCTTTCGCCCACTGCGACCATCCAGCGCCGTCGACATGAACCCGATACTTCACCGAATAGTGATCGGCGATGTCCCCATTAAGTCGAAATGACAGCGTCTCGTAGCCGCCCACGCCGGACCAGGTCATGGCCAGCCGTCCGGAAAGGCTCGTTTCGCGAATGGAGAATTTCAGGCCGTCCAGCTTCTTGCCCAAGCCTATCACGCCGACAAGCCCTGCCGCAGGCTGCTCGGATAGCCAGTCGCCGCCGACCAACCGAGCGCTGCCGAACACTTCAGGCGCCTCTGCGAGCCAAACGCCCGTATCGTCTGAGATTATCCAATCGTATTCGTAGACGATTCCGGAATCGGCAAGCGAACCTCCGGGGAGCTTGGCATTCGGGGAAAGCTTCGCGTCCCACGAGGAAACGGAGAATGTAGTTCCGGGCGCAGGCGTGATCGGGCCGCCGACGATCTGCAGGTCGAGCGGCTTGCCGTCCGCGGTCCCGAACCTTGCATCTGCCAGGCGCCATTTATGCGATTCGTTCGTCCATTCCCCCGCCGGATACCCGTTCGAGTGAAACTGCACCAACGTGCCAGCCGCGGTCCCGGCACTCAGCCTATCGAGCGCCATACCCGAGCAGTCGGCGAACAGCCATTGGTTCGCCCCATCATCATGGGCCCACATCGACTGGTTTCGGCTATCGCGCACAGTGCTCCACAGCTGCGCCGCGCTCGGCTGCATGCGAGGGCCGCCGTCCGTCTGATCGAGCGAAAACGACCCATCGCCCAGGTGCGCGGGAATGAAACGCAGCGTTCCCTTCACCGGATCGGACGTGTTGGCTTCGGCGATCCAATGCTGGCTCGTGAGATTACCATTCGCATCGATGGCGCACTGCACGCCCGAAGCGGCCTGAGCCCGCGGAACGCAAAAACGCATCGATGGGCAAGCAGCCGGGGTTATGGTCAGCACGCGATTCGCCCAAGCCAGGTTGCTCGAGATCATGATGCGATCGGCGTATTGGTCGACCCAACGCGTCGTGTAGTTGATAGGAGGGTCGCCCTGACGGTTGTAATACCAATCGGTTCCGTAGTAGTAATAGTTCCAAAAGCTGGACTTGAGCTGGAACGAATGAAGCATGGCGCTTGCTTCCCGCCGAATCCAAACACTGTAGTCAGACCCCGGATAGCTGCGGTAGTCGGTCCATATCTGCGCGCCGTCCCTATGCAGGCCATCACCGGTTTCGTTATCGATGACGACGACGTGCTCGCCTTCGACGAACCCGGCTTCCGGCCGGCCGTTCACGCGATGCAGCAAGGTGTAGCGCGTGTCGTCGCCGGAATCGGGATGCCAAAGGTTGTACGATGCGTTGTGCTCGTTGTAGCTGCCGCACGCGATTTCCAGCCTGCCCGTGATGTGATGGTAAAGCTCGGTGCTGAAATCGCAGCGCATGGTGATCTTCGACGCCGTGCGAATGAACTGCCTGGCCGATATATCCCATTCGACCCAAGGCGTCTTCGCACACACCCAGCGATCGGTGTACATGGTGCCGCCCGCGGCGCCGCCCGCGCCCGCCTCGAGCGAACCGATGTCGCCCCATAGCTTCGAGCCGTAATACGACCCGTTCCCACGGAAAATCAGCCCGCCGTCCCACCAGGGTTCATCGGCCAAAGCGACGCGCGTACGCCACAGCAGCAACCCGGCGGCGATACCAAGGCCCGCCACAAACGCGCGACGAGTCATCGAACGCTGACGCTTCTCTTCTTCCATTTCCCTTTCCCTTCCCTGCAGAATATGTATGCAAGCGGACATGCGCTACATCGAGGTTTTCAGAAACGCGAGGAGCCTCACCACGGTCGGCACCAGCACGAGCACCGTCGTCGGCGGCAGGAAGCACACGGAAAGCACCACATCGAGCTTGGTCGGCATCTTGCGAATCTCCTCAAGCGCCGCGGCCTGGGCGCGTTCGCGCGCAAGGGTCGCCTGGGCCTCAAGGCCGTCGATAACCGACGAACCCTGGTTGATGGCCTGCAGCAGCTGCGCAACGAACGATGAGATTTCCTGGCTCCCGCACCTGTCCGACAAATGCTCAAGCGCCGCCTCGCGCGACACGCCGAGCAGATTAACCTCGCGATCGACCAGGGCGAATTCGTCGGACAGGGGGCCATCCATGCTGCCGGCAACTTCCTTGAAGCACTGCTCCACCGGAGAGCCGGCCGCAAGCGCCACCCCGAGCAGGTCGAGAGCATCGGGAAGCTGCATCTCCATGAGCAGCCGGCGGCTCTTTCGCTTCGAATCGAGCACTGCGTCCATAGAGAACCATCCTGCCGCCGCGCCGATCGCAGCAAGGGCCGCGCTGCCGAAAACCGGGGCCTGAGCGACGGCGCCGACGAATCCCAATGCGCAAGCGAGCGCAGCCGCGACCAGCAAACGCAAGGCACGCCAGGTTTCCGGCGTCATATCGATGCCCGCAAGGCGCAGACGTTCCCGCACCGTACGCACATCGTCGGAAGCGAGCGGCGCAAGACGGTCGAGGGCGACGGACAGGCGCGCCATACCCGTTCCGGCCAAGGCGGAAAGCCCCTGCTTTCGGGCTAGTTTTACCTGCTCGGACTCAGGGCTCGCATGCGATTCCCTTTGCGCAAGGGCCAGCGAAAGGACGCTCGCCCGCTCCTTCGCCCCGCTCCACACCACAAGCCCTTCGTAGGCGGCAAGCCCCGCCGCGAGCGCGCCCAAGGCAAGCGCGACAACGATGAACGATTCCATTC
>CAVBPP010000045.1:0-5213 GCA_963597295.1 Paratractidigestivibacter sp.
TGTTTAGGGAGCGCCGCCAGGCGCGACGCCTTCCTATCCAATGTATGCTGCGTGTACAGGTTTCCCGCGAGTTCTGTATATCGCGTCTAAATTGGGCATCGCCGCCGTGCGAGCTGGCAAAATAGGGGAACCATCACCTTTTAAGGAGCTCCATTTTCATGAACATAGGCATAAGCCTTATCTTCGTCGCCCTGTTCCTGGCGATGAACGCCTTTTTCGTCATCGCCGAATTCGCGCTGGTGCGCGTTCGCAAATCGCAGCTTGAACTAGCTGTTGAAGAGGGGAAACCCGGCGCGAAGTGCGCCATGCAGATCGCCGAGAACGTCAACAAGTACCTTTCCGCCTGCCAGCTGGGCATCACGCTTGCATCGCTGGCGTTGGGCTGGCTCGGTGAGCCCGCGTTTTCGGCACTTATTCGCCCGCTGTTCGAGCTAATCGGTCTGCCTGAAGCCGTCATCAGCGCTGTCGCCGTTGCCATCGGCTACTTCATCATGACCACGCTGCATGTGGTTGCCGGCGAGCTTATCCCCAAGTCATTCGCCATTTTCGCCACTGAACGCTATGCGATTATGACGGCCCGCCCGCTGATGGCGTTCTATAAGGTGACGTATCCGGTTATGGTTCTATTCAACGGGATCACCAACGCCGTCGTGCGCCTGGCCGGCCATGATCCAGCCAACGAGCACGAGGTGTACACCGACGACGAGATTAAGCTGCTCATCGACGAGTCGACCGAAAGCGGCCTCATCGACCCCGAGCAGAACGAGTTCGTGGACAACATCTTTGACCTGGGCGATAAGGACGCCGAGGCCATCATGACGCCGCGCACCGACATCGTCTGCTTTGATCTGGAGGATTCGCTCGAGCGCAACATGGAGCGCGCGTTGCAGCACAAATACACGCGCTATCCGGTATGCCGCGAGACAAAGGACCGCATCGTCGGCTTCGTGCACGTGAAGGATCTGTATCTGCTGCCGAAGGATGCAACGGTGGATGACCTGCCCGTTCGCACGATCGAGGCCGTGCCGGAAAGTATTCCTGTGGCGCGTTTGCTGCAGGTGCTGCAGGAGGGCTCGACTAAGATTGCCGTGGTGGTTGACGAGCATGGCGGCACCGCGGGCATCGTGACCATGTCCGACATCATGGAGCAGATCGTCGGCCGCGTGGAGGATGAGTATCGCCACGACGACGGCGACGAGGTGAAGAAGCTGGCCGACGACGTGATGATGGTCGACGGTGGCATGGCTGTAGACGACTTCGTGGAGCTGATTGGCTTCGAGCCCGAGGACGCGCAGGATTGCGAGACCCTTGGCGGCCTGATCATGGATGGGCTGGACCGTATTCCCTCCGAGGGCGACGAGCTGGTGCTGGAAGGCCGCGAGGCTACGGCGAAATTGCAAGTCACGCAGATGGATCGCCATCGCGTGGACAAGGTAAAGCTGACGCTCGTGCGCAAAGAGCCCGCCGAGGAAGAGGCGTAAGGTCGCTTGGGCGACCCGAAGTTTGCGCTGGAGCTCACCGTATGCGCGTTGGCGAGCGATGGCGACTGGCCTTCAGCTCCCGAATTTCCCATTTTGGATAGAAAATTTTAAAATCCTGCACCGTTTTTCAAGTTGCGCGGTGGCTCGGGGCCGTTTTGGGCGAATTTTGCGCCTTGGAGAGCCTCAGCGATGAACTGAAAGTCGGTTCATTTGGGTGAAATGCCAGGTCGCGGTTAAATATAGCTAACTAATTCAGCGCCAACTTACCGCGCAACTTGAAAAACGATGCAGAATGTCACGGATTTGTATCCGAGACACCCCTTGAACGCCCCTTCGATAGCTGTATATCGTAAAGACATATAACCCGGCTATATGTTGTTTCGTATAGAAACGCAATCTGTGAAGTACACTATTCAGCCGTTGACTGAGCGCGGCGGACAGGATGCCGCGCGGATATGAACGCAGAGACTGCGCGTACGGAAAGGCGGCCGCATTTATGAACGATTCCAGCTTCGAGGCCATGGCGGACGAAGTTGACGGGTTGCTTGGCATCGACCCTGATGTCCGCGGTGAGCTGCGCCCCGACTCCATCGCTGTGCGCGGATACGGCGGCGTGGACGAGCGCACGGGCGCCATCAGCCAGCCGCTTCACCTGTCGGCGACGTTCGCGCACCCGGCCTGGGGAAAGTCGACCGGTTACTGTTACTCTCGCTGCGGCAATCCCACGCGCTTGGAACTTGAGAACACCATTGCGTTGCTGGAGGGCGGCGTGAAAGCGCTGGCGTTTTCGAGCGGCATGGCTGCCATCACAACCCTGCTGAAAATCCTGCACGCAGGCGACCACGTCCTGGTGAGCGATGACCTCTACGGCGGCACGTATCGCCTGTTCAGCCAGATATACGCGAATTACGGCTTGGAATTCGACTACGTGGATCTGACAGACGAGGCAACGCTTGCGGCGGCTTTCAAGCCCAACACGAAGTTGGTGTTCTTGGAAACGCCGACGAACCCCACTATGAAGGTAGCGGATATCGCAGCCGTGGCCCAGGCGGCGCATGCCCATGGCGCCTACTTGGCGGTGGACAACACCTTCTTGACCATGTACTTCCAAAAGCCGCTGGAGCTTGGCGCCGACCTGGTGGTATACAGCGGAACGAAGTATCTTTGCGGGCATAATGACGTGCTGTCGGGCTTTTTGGTGCTGCGCGATCGCACGCTGCTCGAGCCGCTGTTCAACGCGACCATGAGCGAGGGCAACCAGCTTGACCCTTTCGACAGCTGGCTGATGCTGCGAAGCTTGAAAACGCTCGGCGTGCGTATGCGCCAGCAGGAGCGCAATGCCCTGCGCATTGCGGCTGCGCTGAAGGAAAACCCGCACGTCACCGACGTGTTTTACGTGGGCGATCCGGCGCACCCCAGCTACGAGCTGTCCCGCCGCCAAACGACGGGCTTCGGCGCCATGATATCGTTCAAGACCGATACGCACGAACGGGCGCTCTCGGTGCTCGAGAAGACGAAGCTTATCCTGTTCGCCGAAAGCCTCGGCGGCACGGAGAGCCTGATCACGTACCCGCTCGTGCAAACGCATGGGTCCATTCCGGCCGAAATGCGCGACGCGTTGGGAATCGACGATAGGCTGTTGCGCCTGTCGGTGGGCATAGAGGATGTGGAGGACCTGCTGGCCGATCTGGAACAGGCTCTGGCGTAGAGCTGAAGTGCGACTGGTCGACGGCGGTTCGCCGAAGGTGGGGTACGGAGCTAGAGCTGTCGGTCGACCCCGACCGACGCTATCGCCGAAGCCAGGGCGCTGCGCGCGGCCACCTGTCGACTCTTGTGGCGGTGACGGGTCTAACCGATCGCCGTCGGGCCGAATCGCGATCGCTCCGCATTCGGCCGGCTTTAGGACCTACGCAAGCTCGCGACTGGTCGGCCGCTCAACGCGCACGGATGCGATAAGCTAGCGAGGCGAACGACCAATGCAGCTCGCCAAACATGAACGGAGAACGACAATGACGAAATACGACTTCGAAACCATCATTGACCGTCGCGGTACGGGCTGCTTGAAGTGGGACGCGTGGTCTGCACGCGATCATGCGGCCGATGACCTGCCGCTCTGGGTGGCTGACATGGACTTCAAGGCCCCGCCTGCGGCTATCGAGGCGCTGATGGAACGCGTTCAGCACGGCGTGTACGGCTACACCCTCGCGCCCGATTCGTATTATGAAGCGGTGCAGAATTGGTTCGAAACCCGTCATGGCTGGCGGCCCGAACGCAGTTGGTTCGTCATGACGCCGGGTGTGGTGTTCGCGCTTTCCATGGCCATAAATTCGTTCACGCAGCCGGGCGATGCGGTCGTTATCCAGCCGCCGGTGTATTACCCGTTTCGCCTGATGATCGAAGATAACGGTCGCAAGATGGTAACCAGCCCGCTTATCTACGAAAACGGCCGTTACGCCATGGACTACGAGGGCTTCGAGCGCACGCTTGAGGAGTCGGGCGCGAAGCTGTTCATCCTCTGCAACCCGCATAACCCCGTCGGCCGCGCGTGGACTGCCGACGAGCTGTGCCGCATCGGCGAGATTTGCCTGGCACACAACGTGCTGGTGATCGCCGACGAGATTCACGCCGACTTCGCCCGCCCGGGCTTCAAGCACGTGCCGTTCGCCAGCTTATGCGAGAAATTCGCGCAGAACGCCATCGTGTGCACCGCGCCCAGCAAAACGTTCAACCTGGCTGGGCTACAGCTGTCGAACATTTTCATCCCCAACGCCGACCTGCGCGCGGCTTTCAAGCGCACCTTGGGTCGTACCGGTTACGACGAGCCGAGCGTGTTCGGCGTCACGGCGACCCAGGCCTGCTACGAGCAGGGCGCCGAGTGGCTTGACCAGCTGAAACAGGTGCTGAACGAAAACTACGCCGTTCTGGAAGAGTCTGTCAGTCGCATGAACGGCGTCAGCTTGGTCCCGCTTGAAAGCACCTATTTGCCGTGGATCGATTGCAACGGCCTGTGCCTTGACGACGAAGGCCTGAAACACCTGGTGGAAAAGGAAGCGAAACTGTGGCTTGACCTGGGCACCATGTTCGGCCCTGAAGGCAGCGGGTTCATCCGCATGAACCTGGCGGCTCCTAAGGCAACCATCCAAGAAGCCTGCGCCCGCCTGGAAGCTGCGGCAGCGGCCCGATAAAATAGTGTCTTAACCCACCTTTACTCCAGCGAAGCGTTCGGCGTTGTGCCAGAGGATGTTCTCCAGCTCGTCCTCGGAAAAGCCTGCGCTGACCAGCTGCTCGTACTCGCGCGCCGGGTCCCACATGGGGAAATCGCTGCCGAACATGATGCGGTCGGTACCCCACATGCGCGTGAGCTCAACGGTGCGCCGCTGCCCTAAAAAGTACTGCGAGCTGGACTCGTCCAGGAACACCCGCTCGTTCATGGCCACCTCGTGCAGCACGTCCCAGCCAACCTCGTAGCGCGACCAGCAGCCGAAATGCGCGGCATCCACCACCAAATCGGGGAAGGTGCGCAGGATGTTCACCAGCCGGCGCGGGTGCGAGTAATCGTAGCGGTAGTCGCCTGTGTGGATGACCACCGGCAGCCCCATCTCCTCGCAGATGGCGTACACCTCCATCAGCCGTGGGTCGTCCATGTTCACCATCTGCGTGTCCGGATGCAGCTTCAGCCCATGAAGTCCCAGGTCGCGGGCGCGTTGCAGCTCGGTCGCAGGGTCCTCGAAC